>JAUVJI010000205.1 GCA_030596605.1 Bacteroidales bacterium | reverse complement strand
AATAACAGGTGCTATGAAATGTACATTTATTTCTTCAAATATCATAAATTCGGGATTTCCTAAACCCAAGGTATCAATGCTTTCAAATATCTCAAGTAAATTTTCTTGTGTCAGATTATTTCTTTTCAAAAAACTTAAAGTTTCTTCTGTATATAAACTTTCGCTTTTAATAAATTCAATCAAGTAATCGCCAATTTTTGTGATTTTATGAGTGAGTTCATGAGTTATTACATCAAAGCCGCTAATTACTCCTTCTTTTCCTTTACTATAGTCAAATTCAGAATAAACGCCAGCACCGTTTGCTCCGCCATGAGTTGAATTTTCATTATGTGAAAAACATATATAAATAGGGTATTTTGAATAATCAATCTTTCCGGAATCGATCCACAAATTCAGATAAGGGTTAATATCAAGAAAAGTATTGTGTAGATATGAAGTGTATTGTTCAATATCCGGCTTAATTTCTAAAAGTCCACTATATTTTTCTTTCAAAATATTTTCAACTGAAGTTATGCTATTACTTCTTTTCGAAAAATATTCAATAGCTGATTTTAATTTAGCATATTCGTTAATATTAATTTCTTCTATTGAACCATCAATAACTGTACTGTCAATATTAAATTCACTATATGCCCAATTAAATAAATTTATTTCAGCATTCCAGCCAAATTTATTACGACTTGCCGAATATATTTCTAACATTCTCTTGTCTTCATCTGTAATAATAAAGGACTTTGTATATAACTTCTTAGCATCATCTCCTGTGTATTCAGACCATTGGCTTAAATGGTCAATAAAATGAAATAAGTTTACATTATAATCAATCCTTATTTTCAATTTAGAACTATTAATGCTCTGCCCGTAATTATAATTTGCAAAAACTATTAATAAAAATAATATCAAATATTGATTACGTACTTTCATGTCTATTTTGTTTACTTGCCCATAACTATTGGCTATTAGCTCGTAGATTATACTTTTAACTTTAAACCTTTCACTTTTTATCTTAACTCTTGGCTCTTGGTTCTCTTATCAATGAGCATCAAGGCCGTGAAGCATATAGATTAAATGCTTTAGGGTTTTGAAAATTTCCTCCATGTATTCGTTCACTGCTTTCAAACTTCCTGGTAATGTATACACAAAGGTTTCGCCCATCAAACCGGCAACTCCCCTGCTTAGCAAAGCATTTGGTTTTTCCACTCCATATTTCAATCTTATTGCCTCCATTACACCTGGGATTTCTTTATCCAGTAATTCTTTTACTACTTCCGGTGTATAATCTCTTGGTCCTACTCCTGTACCACCGGTAGTAAAAACAACATCAATTTTTCCTTCCTCTGCTCTTTCCAGTAAAACTCGCAAAGCATCAGGATCATCAGGTATGATCGTATGTTCAATTTCAACAGGATTATTATTCTTTTCAAAAAAATCTTCAACCAGTTCAATTATTCGAGGGCCACTCCTATCATCATATTCCCCTTTAAAAGCACGGTCGCTCAAGGTTATGACATGGACTTTATAAACTTTTTGAATATATTCAATTGTATCGCCTGATTTAACAATTCCATTTTTCATAACCCGGGCAAATATCCCTTCCTTGGGCATCACACAATTCCCAACTTCTTGAAAAATAGCACATGAAGCACCGTGGCACTTTTTGCCAATTTGGGTAATTTCAAGTTCAATATTGCCTATGATCAGTTTATCCAACGGTGAAGTTTCATAAAGAATTAATCCTTCAGTTGTGATATTCTCAGCAAACTCCCCAAATTCAATACTTCGTTTGGCCTCTTTCTCAAATTTATCAACACTCTCTTTTCCAAGCAAACTTACCTGGCGGTGCCAATTTCCGGCATGGGCGTCATTTTTTACACCAAGTTCAGTAAGTTCAATCTCTCCGACAGGTTTCTTGATGGTGCCTTTCTTTTTGGAGATGTTTACTGAAACTACTTTTATTTTTGGTTTTGTCATTTTCTTGCTTCTATTTTACAAATCAGTTTTATTTTTTTCAATTAGTCTGATTTCTCCAATTTCCATTTCCTTATCCACCGCCTTACACATATCATAAATCGTTAGAAGTGCTATGTTCACTGCTGTCAATGCTTCCATCTCGATGCCGGTTTTGCCAATACATTTTGTAAAACTTTTAACAATTACTCCATCCTTAAGTAATTCTGCTTCTACATCAAGCTTGGTAATTTGTAAAGGATGACACAAAGGGATCAACTCACTGGTCTTCTTTCCACCTTGTATCCCGGCAATTTCAGCAATTGTCAGCACATCGCCTTTTTTCATCTGGTTATCACGAATAAGCTTTACCGTTTCAGGATTTAATACTATTTTACCTTCAGCCCTGGCAGTCCTGATTTGATCTGGTTTATTGCCTACATCTACCATATTGGCTTTGCCTTTATCGTCCGTATGAGATAGCTTTGACATATTTAGTTACTTTGATTTTAAACTTCAAACTTCTCCGAAGGAGTCCTATGGACAAACTTCGAACTACCCTATCCACCAATATTGCTGAACTTATTTACCTTATTTTCCGAACCCGATCTTGGTTTTATCCCTACCGCTCTTAACATTGCCTGCTCAGCGCCCAATTCCCTGACATCAAATTCAAGATCACTAAACAGGCATGGCTTTATTTTCCCATTGGCTGTTAATCTCAAACGATTACAAGATTCGCAATGCCCCCCATCTCCACCGATAACCCTGGAAAAGATTCCATTTTCCAGATCCATTTCTTTAATAAACCTGACCTCCAAATCATTTTCTTTACAGAATACTGCTACCTCCCTGGCATCGTCCTCCTGTGGTGATTCCTTAATTACACAATTAATCTTAACGGGTAATAAACCGGCTTCTTTTGCAGCCTTGATGCCTATTAAAACATCTTGGATATCGCCCATTCTGGTAATTGCTTTATATTTTTCAGGGTTTAATGTATCAAGGCTGATGTTAATCCTTTGCAATCCTGCTTGTGCAATCGGTTCGGCAAACTGATCAAGCAATATGCCATTCGTTGTCATTGCAAAATCCCTAATCCCGGGAATACTTGCAATCATTTTCACTAAATCCACCACTCCCCTTCGTACCAGAGGCTCACCACCGGTAATCCTCACTTTATCAATTCCCAACTTAACACCTACCTTAACTATTTCAAAAATATCTTCAAATGTGAAAATATCGCTATGGCTGATCAAATCTACCCCACACTCCGGCATACAATAGGTGCACCGTAGGTTACATCTATCAGTTATTGATATTCTTAAATAATTTATTTTCCTGTTAAATCTGTCGTACATCCACCAGTTCTCCTTCTTTTAATGTAGTTTGCCCAATTGGTACTGCGATTAATCCGTGGGCATCTGTCAAAGCATTGATATGTGCCGAGCCATGATATTCCAGAGGTATAACATGACCGTCATTATTTATTTTCACAGGCAACCAGGATAAACGGGTAGATCTTTTCCGATTGTACTCCTTCCCCATTGGCAGCAACAATCTCTGCCGATTAAATTCATTCCCCGATAATTTATAAACAAGGGGTTTAACAAGTAGTTCAAACTGAACAAATGAAGAAACCGGATTACCAGGCAAGCCAAAAATAAATTGTTTATCCCTTGTCCCAAAAACTGTTGGCCGTCCCGGTTGCACCGCTATGCTTTTAAAGAATAATTTTACGCCGAGTTCGTTCAAAATCTGTGGGACATAATCGTAATCGCCCATTGAAACACCACCTGATAATAGTACAACTTCATTATCTTCAAATGCTTTTGTAATCATTTCACGTGTTGACTCTTCCGTATCCAAAGCTATTCCGATATAATTAGCTTCAACACCCATATTCATAATTTGAGCCATCAATTGCCATGCATTGCTGTTCCTGATCTGCGAAGCGGCAGGTTTCACATCCGGTTCAACCAATTCATCACCGGTAGAGATAACACCTACTTTAACTTTTTTATAAACCAAGGGATTAACACAACCGGCAGTAGCCATCACAGCAATATGCTGCGGTTTAATTAATGATCCCTTTTTTATTACAACTTCATTCTCTTTGATATCCTCTCCTCTGAAACAAATATTATTTTTGACTTTGTCTTTTACATACCTGATTTTATTTTCTGGAATTTCTTCAACATCTTCCACCATGATCACCGTATCAGCGCCATTGGGCATAGGGGCGCCGGTCATGATTTTGGAGCACTGTTTTTTACCAACAACTTTTTTTGGCTCTTTACCGACAGGAATTATTTCAATTACTTCCATTTCGCTCAACAAATCCTCTTTCCGGCAAGCATACCCATCCACAGCAGATTTATCAAATGGGGGCATTTCCATATCGGATTTCACATCTTCGGCTAAAACGCTATTCAAAGACCTTATAAAATCAAGCCTTTCAGTTTCTATCCGAAATGCAGCATTTTCAACAATTTTTAATGCTTCTTCAAATAAGATCATACTTTCTGTTAACAAATTAAGAGGTCAAAATTATAAATTAATACAGCATAAAAGTCATTATGAATATTTTTACATAAAAATTAACTATTCAATCAAGTTCGGGCAACTTATCATGAAAAGTTCACGTCCCAACTAATATAGGGCAATGTATAGCACTGAAGAGGAAATAATTGAGGGTTGTATTAAACAAAAACGTAAAGCACAGAAAATGCTTTATAAAAAGCACTACCGACGAATGTTAGGTATATGCTTGCGCTATTGCTCTGATACTGCCGAAGCCGAAGATGTAATGCTTACAGGATTTATGAACATTTTTACAAAAATTAAATCATTTAAAAGCAAAGAATCATTTGAGGGTTGGATGAAAAGAATAATGGTAAATACAGCTATTGACAATTTTAGAAAAAATAGAAAGCATCAGCATTGCTTTGATTTGGCCGATTTTGAAGATAAACTGATTTTGGAAGATCGTTTCCCGGAACACATTTCGGCAGAAGAGATTATGTTAATGATTCAGAAGTTACCTTCGGGATACAAGGTTGTTTTTAACCTTTTTGCAATAGAAGGTTATGAACATAAAGAGATTGCTGAAATGCTTATGGTATCAGTAAATACTTCAAAAACTCAACTTTTTAAGGATAGAAAACTACTACAGAAAAGCTTATACAATACAAATAAAGAAAATAAGACAAAATAAAATGGATGATAAGCTGAAGCATATAGATGATTATTTCAAAAAGCATTTAGAAGGCTTCGAGAGTAATTCTTCAGTTAATCCTTGGAGAAAACTTTCCTTGCTATTATTTCTGAAAGAATTTAGAGTTTGGATTGGAATCGGAGCTGTATTATCAGGGATGATCTTAACCTATTTTCTCTTATCACCATCTGAAAATATCAATCAATCAGGTGTTATGGTCAATAATAACAGAAATACTGATAGCTCAATAAATTTTAGTAATTACAAGGACAAGATATCGAAAAGTATTAACAAAAATAACAAGCGGGAATATGAAATTGACCTGAAGATAATAAACTCAACAGATAATATTAAACAAACCTCAGAAGAACCTGAAACTTATATTTCAACAAAAAACACATATAGTGAACAGGCACAGGTAACTCAAGTCCTAAACGAACAGGTCAAGTCAAATTCAGATTCAAAATTTCAGCTTGTTTCAACTACTCACGAATCGGATAATATTGTCAATTCAATCTCATTGCTTCCAATTTTAAATCAAGAAAAAATAGCAATAGAACCAATTGAAATTCATACAAATCTTATTAATATTAAAAATAATTCACATCCTTTATCAACGGTTCCTGACCCGGAAAAAACTAAACAGAAATCAACTTTTGCAAATGAATGGTCTTTAGACCTTTTTATTAATCCTTCAATTGTCGATCAATCAATATCCGCTAATAGTAATTATGAAAACCATATTAATTACAGGGAAAATAGTGAAGATCCAGCTATTTCTGTTGGTTTTGGGGCAGAGATAAAATATTCTTTCAATGGATTCTTTTTACAGAGTGGTCTCAATTATTCAATATATGCCCAGAAATATCAATATAAATTAACAACAATCAATACTAACTATTATTACTTGTATGATACTACCTGGATATGGATTGTTGATCCACCTATCATTGAGCCCTACCCTACTTCTATTGATTCAACTTTGGTTCCCGTTTATGAACCGACCACCTCAACCACCACAGGAAAGAATCAATACCATTATCTTGAGATTCCTTTACTGGTTGGTTATCAGCATAAATTCAAAAAAGTCAACATTGAAATTGGCACAGGAGTATCCTATGGCTTTTTTATTTCTGCCAATGGTAAATTGCCCGAAATATCGAATACCTCATTTTTAGATTTAAATAAACAAACCGATTTAATTCAGAATAACTTCAATTTTCTGCTTTATGTGGGACTGGAATACAAACTGAATAATAAGTGGGGCATATTGCTTAAACCAAATTACAAACAAAACTTAAATTCAATATTCAGTAGTGACTTTCCGGTAAAACAAAAATTCACTACATTTGGAGTAGCATTTGGTGTAAGGATTAATTTATAGACTTTTGAAAAAGCGGACCTTCATATTGACCATTATATTTTTATCATTTACCATCTCTATATTTTCACAAAAGCAAGCAAACAACTGGTTTTTTGGCGAGAATACAGGATTGAACTTTAATAATGGCTATGCAGAAGTTTTATCATCATCTATGATTGCCGAGGCCGGATGCTCAACCATTTCCGATCAATCCGGAAATTTATTGTTTT
>JAUVJI010000170.1 GCA_030596605.1 Bacteroidales bacterium | reverse complement strand
CATGTGCTGCACTTCACCCAACTTGTTTTTTGTTTCTTTTACCTGAGATCTTAACTCCTTATTTAGTTCCCTAAATGCAACTTGTTCTTCCTGTGATAATTTTTTGAGCCTGGCATTATCTTTTTGTAGATTGTGGATTAACTTGGCTTGTTCGATAATTTTATTGAGTAATAGATTACTAGTTGAAGAAACATCCTTATTCCCTTTTAGTAATGATGACATTCCTTGAGAATAGGTATAATCAAGTGTTGTACTGCTGAAGTAATAATTACTAAAAATTAGGTCTTGATTTCCATTTTCTTTCTTCAATCCTGTTTTCATGATTGAAGAATTCTTTTCAGTAAGAAAAGAAAGCAGAAGTTTTGGAGTATCCGGCACAAATCGGTTATCGATGTTGTTGATTACTGGGACATTTGACGCAATCTGCAATGATTGATGATTGTTCCTGTACTCATTGGTACTTTCGTTTTGTAATTGTGGGTGTAAATTCATAATATCATTTTTTTAATTTATATTTACTAATTAATACCAGCTAAGCTGTAATGTCACCCCAAAAATCAGCTCCTAACCTAATATTCTTTATAAGGGATTGTTTCTAAGTAATTTAAAAGTGCTAAATCATCAATATCAGATTAGTCAGTGTGGCAATCCATATATTAGATTCTGACACACCTAATTAATTTCGGTTCTTTCTTATAAATATGATAAGCCTAAAAAAGTTAGAACCAAACAAGAAACCCTTTAAGTAGTTAACGCTAATATTGGCATTACAAAACCACACAAATAAATTAGAAAGTTCTGGTTATTATTCATCTTATCTCCAACAATGTGATGAACCTCAAAAAAATATCGGTCTTCATATTTTTTCTTTTGTTACTTTTACATCCTTACTTTATCAGCTTATGATAAAAGTGAATCATACCAAGGTTTAATACAAGCACTATCGATATTTTATAAGATGAAAAGAAATATAGGAATCCAGGACCTTAGGGTAGCTCTTGAAGAGAAGTACTTAAAAAAGATTAAACCCTTAATTAACTCCCTCAAAAAGAATTATGACTTTTTGAATGAGCAGGAGCACCGGAGGGATGTTGAGTTTTATTCACTTATCAGTCACTCAATTTGTATTAATGAGCATTATGCAATTAAATATTTGCTGGGTCGGGTTAAAAAAAACCTGATGACTGATATTTATATTTCAATGTATTTGCACCAGTCAACCGTTTTTAATGTCACTTGTTTACCTGGAAATAAAAATAGGTCAAAAGAAGTTTTAATTTTTGTAAGCCAACACTTCTTTAATAACCTTAGCGAGGATGAACAACTTGCAATTGTTGGGCATGAGGTTGCGCACTTTATGCTTGGTCATCTGGATTATCCTGTTCATGAAATTTTAAATTACCCATTTGAGCTTGAGGAAATTAATGGCCTAAAAGCCGATTTGTTAGCATGGTCCAAAGCTTGTGAAATAACAGCTGATATGATTGGTCTTGTCGCTAATGACTTTAACTTTAAAGCATACTCAACAGCAATAATCAAACATTTTACGGGGCTTAGTGACAGTTCAAACAGCACTTTTAACATTATACCATTAGTAGAGTTAACCCTTGACCAATATGATCAAATGGCAAATGACCCTAAGTTCGAAGGGAGCGCCTCAACCCATCCTTTAATACCTCTTCGTGTCAAGATCATTAATTCAGTAACCAAATCATTGTTGATTAAAAATTATGGAGAGGAGTTTGATGAGGAAAGGATAAAGCGTGGGAAAAGGGAATACAATAAATTAATTAATGATTTGATAAAAGATATTTACCCGGAAATGTTACCGGGTATATTCATGGGTTCTGAAATACTACCTACAATGGCATATGCGGTTGCTCTATCAGATGGAAATATTGATGCAAAAGAGGAAAGAGCAATCAAACGAATGCTCCCGAAATCAAAATCGACTGATAAATACTTGCAAAAAATTCTCGAAAAAGTAAACGTACAACCAAATAAGGATACTGTTCAAGAACTGATCAATGACTCAATTGAGGTTGGTAAAAGAAATAAGTTTACCCAACACACACTTGTCCCCATCATAAGGGTTTTATTAGTTGTTGCTGCATCAGATGACGAAATTGTGGGTGAAGAGCTCGAAACTATTTATTGTTTTGCTAAAGCCTTTGGTTTCAGCAGGAAAGAAATTGTGACGATATTAAAAATCCATAATCCCATACATTATTGAGTGACATTTTTAATATTTTGCTATTTATGATTAGAAGTGGCGTTGAAAATTACATATATAAATATTCATCCAAATGAGGCCATATAAATATATCCCACCTGATGACGCAAAGATTTGTCAGGAAATTAAGAATAATAATCCTAATACTTGGTTTGAGGATATGCTATACATCAAATATAGAGATCTATTATTTGAATATGGTAAAACGAAATGCAACAATAAAGAAAAAGCAGAAGATATCGCGCAGGATTTGGTGCAGGAAGTTATTATCATAAGTTTGGAAAAAATCAGAGATGGTAAGTTTAAGTCTAAACATGAAGGGCATATTTTGAATTACATGAAAAAAACATTTACAAACCAACTAAGTAATTTGCGACGAAAAAAAAAGAGACTTCCAACAATTTCTGAAAATAATATCCCCATACCTGATTTTTTAGCTGAAGAAGAAAAAGAAGAAAAAATACCGTATTTAGAAATAGTTAGAGAAGAATTAAAAAAGTTAGATGAGAAATGCCAGGAATTGTTAATTGATTTTTACTACAAAAAATTATCAATGCAAGAATTAGAAAAATTGTTTTCTTTTGTAAGTAATGAAAAGTCATTAAGCAGTGAAAAGAATGCTAGACAATATAGACATAAGTGTGTTAAAATACTACGTTATAATGCTAATGAAAGATTAAAAGACTATTAAAAGAAAAAATCATGAAAACACAAAATTATCATAAAAATATCCTAAAATATTTGAAAAGGGGGATGGATCAAAGCGAAGTTGCTGAATTTGAAAAAACATTAAAAAACGACCATCAGCTACAAAAAGACTTTTTAGTTGAAAGATCCATATTTATTGCTGCACATGACATGGGTAGAGAGAAGATCCGAAACAGGTTTACAGAATTGGAAAAGGAGCGCAGTCGTTTACCCATTAGTCCAGAAAAAACAATTTTTCAATTGAGGAATGAGTGGATAAAAAAAGCGGCTTTTATGCATCAAACAAATATTAGTACATCTTCATTACCGGTCTCTGATGATACGCTCAAAGATTTCCTTGCAGGTGAGGATAAGGAAAATAATAATGAGGGTGATTAAATAATGGAGTTTATTATCCAGAATTAAAAACCCATATTTCCAGTTAGAATAGAATAAACCCAGCAATAAAAACTCCCCAGGATAATAAAAGATTTCTTGTTTTTCGGATATAATTGTGATACTAAAGATAAATGTTTAAGATCCCTTGAATAATCGAAACATTTATCTTTCATCAATCGTTATGTCAGCCCTATCAAAAATAATATTTTAGTCTTTTAAGAGTCATTTTCTATAGCGCTTTTAATTTTTCTCTCTTTTTTTTAAATTAATAAAGTGACATTTTCACTTTCTGGTTATAACCTTTTATAATCAATAAAAATTTATTAATCATGAAAGAATTATTAAAGTTTATCAAAGCGTTTTATCAAGAGTTTATATCGTTTTTTATTACTACTAAAAAGCCGATGCTTGGCTTTGAAGTACCAGCTTCGGGTTATCTTCCCTCTCAAAAATCCCAGACACCAGTTTACAAACCAAAATTAACTAAAGAGCAAGAAAAAAAGTCCAAACAAAAAAAACAGGTTATAACCTTGGCAGATTATAAATCGCTACGAAAGAAAACGTATAGGGTTGATTATGATATAAATTACCACAAACTTGACTATACATTTTATCCGACAGTACTTATACCAAGAAGAGGCACGATAATAAAACCACCACAGCCAGGTCGGAATGCTAATATTGGTGCTTCTGAGGCAGTTTTTTTATCGCATGTTAAGAATCATTTCGACAAAATACTACATATTTCCAATGATATGTGTTTGTTCACCAAAGGTAAAAGTCTACCTTATGAACCTGATATTACTATGTGGAATGTTATCCAGGGCAGGTTAACTTGTATTGATATTGAAATCGATGAACCCTATGCCGGAGCAACCGGTGAACCAACCCATTGCAAAGGTTATGACATAGAGCGAAACAAAGATTTCCTAAACAGGGGTTGGACTGTAATCAGGTTTTCTGAAGAACAGATTGTAGAATACCCTCAAAAATGCTGTAAAGTTATTGCAGAAGTTATTTCAGACCTGGTTGATAATTATGATCCTCCAAAAAATTTATTAAAATTAAAACCTTTACAAAAAGAAGAATATTGGGATGAAGAAAAATCCAAGCGTCTTGCAAATCAAAAAACACGTGAAAGATTACTCAATCGCCAAAACTTTGGTTTTGCTCCTGAAAAACCAGGAGATTATTTATTGGAGGATGCATTTCTTAAACATGAAGTTTCTGTAGAAGATCAATACAAAGAATTTGACTCTCTTATTAAAAGAAAAAGTTTCGTTGAAACCCGTAGTAATGGAGAACCAAATAGACAATACCCATTACCGAATAGAAGTATCCCAAAGCCAAAACTTTCAGAACAACACAAAAAAAAGGAGCCAACAAATTCTAATGGGAACAATCCCGTAACACCGACACCAAAAAGTCCAATTAATAAGACAGTTGAGCCTCTCCCTCAATCAGTTATTATAGAGGTTCCAAAATCTAGAGCCGAAAAAATATCAACCAAACTGGGCAATCTTAAAACCAAAGAATCTGGTATCGACAGGACTGGGTCAGTAGTTCCTGCAGCAAAACCAGTTAAACCAACACGTCATTACGGGGGGAAAGTTGATAAGAGGGTATTTGAATTAATGAAACCTAAACACAATCCTTTTTCTACTGCCCTCGTGCAAAAGATAAATATTGAAAAGGATTTTGATTTTCTTAAATGCCGTACTGAGCAAGGTAAATTAATATGCAAAGGAAAAGTTCATCCTGAATTTTGTGCCGAGTATGAACTAAAAATCGAATACGAAGAAGGATTCGCCCCTCATGTATTTATTACAAAACCTGAAATCAGACCTGAAAGCAAAATCCATATGTACCCGGATGGCTCTCTTTGTCTCTATTACCCCAACGACTTTACCTGGAAAGATAACATGAACATCGCTGACTATTTCATACCATGGGCTATAGAGTGGATATATTGTTATGAATATTACTTGTTAACAGGAGAATGGAGTCATGAAGAAGCTCCGGGGCACGAAGTTATTGATTATGTATCAAAACGCAAAATGAAAGCCAGTTAACAACAGGTCGAATAAATATAACATTCCGGCATCCGATCAAAAATAAAAATGAAAAAGTTAACCTATATATTAGTCATACTTGTATTCACTTCAGCCCAACTACCAGGGCAAAGCACGGTTATGTCAGAAGAATTGCAAAAAAACAATGCGGTGGAGTTACAGCAATTTGTAAAAAACTTTCCCTATAAAAAATACTTGGATAAGGTCGAATTTACAGATTTCAAAACATTGCAAGCTGACAGGCATTTATTATGGGAAGAAAAGGGTGACGGTGATTTGTTTCTGTATTATTTGGGACAAAGGTTTCTGGAGATTTATCCTGTCAGCAGTTACGATCTGGAGAAAAAACTGGCTATAGGTGAAGCCTATCTAAACCCGGACAAAGGGTATTGGAATGATGCCACTGATGAGATTTACCGGATCATCGGATATTATCTCCTTGGCCAGGTTTCCAAAACTGTCGAAAAAGAAGTTGCATTTAAAAATTTACGGCCAAATTCACCCAGAACACAGCACATTATTCAACGATTAGAATCGAATAAAATCTTCTTTCGGATAGAAAAGACTAAATGGCAGAAAATCAAGGAAAACATTAGTAATGGGAAATTTAATTACTTAATAGACCGGTTAAATCTGGAACTGGATAAAGTATTTGCTCCCCTTTCTAATCTTATCCACACAAAAGGTCGCTGGATTGGATATTTACTTCTTCTGCTCTTAGTCATCCTTGTTTTTCGTTTTAGCAAAAAGAAACTGATTATTCTGGGGCCGGTAATTTTTCTTGTACCTCTCTCCCTGTTTGCTTTACCCCAAATTAGTAGCAGTAAGGAAGCCGGACTGCCTAACAGTTATGCAAATAAATCTGATATTAAATTAATTTCCAACAGTTCTTTTCTCCCAATAAGCAGTAGCCATGATGAAGTCGTTCATATTTACACATTAAAAGAAAGTGGGAAGAGTATGGGGCATTGTATTTGGTTAAAAAGACCGGATTCGCATGCCGCATACCTTGCTTACAAAAACATTAACCGTAAGTGTAACCTCCTTAAAAACAACAAAAGAATAATACTGGCAACGTCAGGAGGTTACACCAACTCAAAATTGCAACCAGAAGGACTTACGGTTGAAAATGGCAACATTGTTAATGCAACCATTATGCATGATCGGCACGGTTTAGTTATAGTGGAAAAAAACGGGGGAATAAGGATCCTAAATTTAAAAAACAGTGAATTTTTATTGCCGTATGGCGGGCCAAAAATTAAAAACCCTTTGAATAATTTGATCGCATTCTCAGAATTATTGACCTGGGCAAAAAATAAAAAAGCTACATTATTTCAAACACATCTTTTGGCCTTTAGCGACAGCATACTCATTTCATCAACAAAAGTAAACACGCAATTACGCGAAAGAAGAATTTTAGCATTATGCTCTGACCCAAAAACAAAAGAAATCCATCACATAATATTTGATATCACAAGCCCTTATACCTTACCAGACGTGACGAATGAGATATTTTCAATTCTAAAAAAAAGAAATAAAAAAGTAGAAGGATTATTAAATCTGGACGTTGGTTCATTCAATATTCTGGAAGTATATAACCCAAATGGAAAAGTGCTGATAAAAGCACCTGTTTCGATCAGCCAGGCTACTAATCTAATCGTTTATTATACAAATTGATAAATCGTAAAGAATAATAATTAATATGAAATACCCATTAATAACATTTAAAAAAAATAACATGAGGTTTATATCTTTTATCAAAATTGTCATACTTGGCGCCATTTTAACTTTAGCTACAGCCTATAACGTGTCAGGTCAAAGCTTTGTTTCAAGTAAAATGAAAAAATATACGAAGCAATATGGCGGTATTAATTTTACCGTGTACAAGTTTTCCAGATCCTCATCCGGAGGCACAAAAATTAAAGCCAAATATTTTGCCCAAAATGCTAATGACCGGTTTAATTCCTGGAAGATTGGCAAGAACGTACTGTTAGCCTGCTCAGGTGCATTCTCTGTCGACTGGACCACCCAATCTCCGCCACTTGGCCTCTGTGTTGACAATGGCCATGTTGTTAACAAAAATCTTGTCAAAGAAAAAGATAAATATGGCAATTCTTTGGATGGGCTCGTTATTGTATATGGCGGTGGCGAAGCTGAAGGGGGAATAGCTATGAAAGACATAGAAAAAGGCCGGGTATGCACCCAATCCCCCAAAAGATGTTATGATATTAAAAATAATGATAAAGACAGTTTTAATTTTATAAACTGGGCAGAAAGTAATTATGCAACGGTTTTCCAACTCCCCTTGATGTATAGCAGCGAATACGGAAATAATTTCGGCTCTTTATACAATGGTAACAGAGCTGAAAGAAGATTCCTGGCTTTATGTGAAGGTAATGACGGAGTGATATACCATTTAATAATTGATGTCCCCGGGCAGATTAATTTGAATTACAGTGCAAGCAAATTAATCAACATGCTAACAAGTGATTTTGAAACGCTATATAGTTTATCTGTTCTTGATACTGGAGGGAAAAATATCTTGTATGAATACATGAATGGATACGCTTCTAAAAAAGCAGATGTGGATATTTCTTTAGCAACCAATTTAATCATTTATTATACCGACTAAATTAACATATTCATTATGAAACGATTTAAATCAATTTTCGTCATTATTATTATCGCCGGTTCTTTTAATGTCTTTGCACAAAACACAGCAACAGCAGATAGTATCTCACAGTTAAAGAATTTTATGGTTTTGGATACTAATAATATTCTGGAGCCTATTGACACTTCAACAATAACTCATGAACCTTTGTCAATAACTACTGCGCAAGGAGAATCTAATCTCAATGATACTCTTAATAGAGATTACGAATGTTTATACAACTCTTGCAGCGAAATACTTAATAATTGTAAGGAGCAAATTCAAGAGTTAAACGAAAAACTTGTTTCGCTTCAAACTGTGATTAATTCCCTGTGGAGTACCGATAGTTCTTCTATTTATGCTATCAACATTGATAACATTGACAATTTGCCTGTGAATATTATTTTTCAAAATAAATCATACTCTGTTTATATAGTCAACCCTCATAAAAACGAGATTAACTTATATAACGAAAAAGACAAGGGAGGTTATTATGATTTTATATCTATAAATCAGCGTCTTGAGAGTCAAGGAAAGGTGCTCCTTTTTGCTATGAATGCCGGTATGTACCAACAAAACAGAGAACCGGAAGGGCTGTTTATCAATGACGGTGAAGAATTACAAAAAATTAATTTAAAAAAGAAAATACCAAGCCAGAGCAACTTCTATAATTTAAGGCCCAACGGCGTCTTTGCTATTGATAAAATTAACACGCCATATATTGTTAGATCAGAAGATTTCCCGGAACTTGAAAAACGATCCAATATATCATTCGCCACTCAATCAGGCCCTATGCTAATAATTAATGGTGAAATAAATACACACTTCACAAAAGGCTCCTCCAATCTTAATATCCGTAATGGCGTTGGAATAAACAAAAGTGGTAAAGTCGTATTTGTTATTTCCAACGAACCTGTCAACTTTTACGAGTTTTCAGAACTATTCAAAGATGGGTTAAAATGCAACAACGCTCTTTATCTTGATGGAGTTATCAGTAGAATGTATTTACCTGAATTGAATAAAACATCTTTACAAAACAGCAACCATTTGGGTCCGATTATTACAGTAGAAAAATAATGAACATGAAAAAAATTCTAAATAAAAATAATACCATAGCTGAAAAAAGAAACAAGTATATGAATTATAGCTTTCCAAAAACTGCTTATCTCGTTGGATTGTTATTTTTTGTGATTGGTACGACCATATACTTAAAAGGAGGATCGGAAACAAAACTCTCTGAACTTCTTGCGAATAAAACCAATCAGCCCGACACCTTAAATTTGAATAAGTTAGCACTGGAAGAAATCATTTTTCTATTAGGCCAGGCATCAATTCTGGAAAAGGATTCTATTGATAGCAACAAATTCAAGTCTTTTTTAATCCAGAGTAAAATCTCTAAGTATATTCAAAATAATCTTGATCAGGGAGAATTTGATAGGAATCATCCGCAAATTAATTTCATTATAAATTTTTTAAATGGAAACGGGTACTTAATCACACCTGATCCTCCTACAAGTTTAGCAAAACTAATTCACTATT
>JAUVJI010000065.1 GCA_030596605.1 Bacteroidales bacterium | reverse complement strand
AAGACTATGAAGGTGTCTTTGTACGGGTTGAAAATTTAACCGTAACTGCTGAACCTAACCAATATGGAATTTGGGCAACTGAGGATGGAAATGGAGATGAATTATTGGTTGACGATGATATGTTTTCCTATACTCCTTATGTAGGTGAGGAATTAACATTGGTCGGTATTATGCATTATTCATTCAGCGAACGTAAATTAAACCCAAGATCAATGGATGATATTATTGGCGGCAGCTCAAATGAAGTTACTATTTATGATATTCAGGGACAGGCTTCAGCATCTCCTTATGATGGCCAGGTGGTTAGTACTTCAGGAATTGTAACCGGTGTTGCCTATAATGGATATTATATCCAGGATGGTAGTGGTGCATGGAACGGCATTCTTGTATTTGATAATAACAATGTTCCCTTTATGGGTGATGAGGTAAAGGTTACCGGCGAGGTGCAGGAATATTACGATATGACTGAATTGGGATGGATTTCCTCCTTTAGTGTTGAATCACAGGGGAATCAACTTCCCGATGTTGTAACCATCTCTGCCTTAGAAACGGCCATGGAAGATTATGAATCTGTGCTTGTGAAGGTTGAAAATATAGAAGCAACTGTTTTACCTGACCAATATGGTGTTTGGAGAGGAGAGGATGAAAATGGAATTCCTGTTATAATGGATGATGATATTTATGCATATACTCCTAATCTGGGAGATCATTTAAATATTACAGGGTGCATCATGTACGGATTTGGGGAATTTAAAATCAATCATAGGATGTCAGATGATATTACTCCGTATAGCGGAATCTATGAGTATGAAAATAATGTGATCGTTTCCTTATATCCAAATCCGGCAAATGATATTCTATTGGTATCTGCTGATGAACCTGTTATAACGCTTGTAATTTCTAATTTGGCAGGAAAAAGAGTTTTGGAAATTGAAGGAAACAGTCAAAATACTGTAAAACTTGATATTTCTGATTTAGATGTGGGTGTATATATGATTGAAGCGTTTAGCTCCGAAGGCAAATCACAAGCACAAAAACTCGTAGTGAGGTAGTATCTATAAACAATATTTCTAAAATATTTCTTATCTTTATTACTTTTCTTGATAAGAATCTTCGGTATTAATATATTGAAGAAACTATTATTATAACATTCAGTAATGTCAAAACAAAAGCTGACACAATCCGACTTTCATAAAATCGGTATCTATGATATTTTATTCATCAAGAAATTTGGCCGGGCCGGTAAAAAATTAATTCGATCAGGCAAATACAGCAAAGAAGAAATACTCATCATCTTTCATCAAATAATTGAAAATCCTGAAGACTTTATCCATCGGAATGATGCTTTTAAAGCTATGGCTGAATTTGTACTGACAACTGATAAACTAGTAAAACCAACCGAAAAGGAAATTACCGACGAACCGGAAATTCAAAATCTGAATCCAGATCCATTGTATTATAAAATATTCGGGAGGGAACAAATCGAGCAAGAGGCAATTGACCAGATGGATACAGCTATGCGTTTGCCAATTAGTAGAGCCGGAGCACTGATGCCGGATGCCCATGTTGGTTATGGATTGCCGATAGGTGGTGTTCTTGCCACAAAAAATAATGTGGTAATACCCTATGCAGTTGGGGTTGATATTGCATGCAGAATGTGTATGTCGGTTTTTGAGTTGCCCGAAAAATCAATACGGTCAGGTTCAAATAAATTAAAAAATGCACTTATAAACAATACTGTTTTTGGTGTCGGAGAAGAAACCGATAGTCATCTGAAAACAGAATTATTTGATAAAAAGGAATGGCAGGAAACAAAAACTATACGTGAGTTAAAAACGCTGGCTTACAGGCAACACGGAACATCCGGAGCCGGAAATCATTTTGTGGAATGGGGTATTTTAAATGTAATGCGTGAAGATCCCTTAATGAATATTCCGAAAGGAGAATACATTGCTCTTTTATCCCATTCAGGTTCCAGGGGTTTTGGCGCTCAAATTGCGAAAATATATTCTGATATCGCCAGGCAAAAACAGAACCTCCCCAATCAGGCCAAACATCTTGCATGGCTCGATCTCAATTCAGAGGAAGGGATGGAATACTGGATTGCTATGAACCTGGCAGGTGAATACGCTTCTGATAATCACCATGAAATCCATAATAAAATAGTCAGGGAAATTGGGATGAAACCAATTAAAATGATCGAGAACCATCACAACTTCGCCTGGAAAGAAAAGCTTGAGGACGGAACGGAAGTTATTGTTCATCGGAAAGGGGCGACCCCGGCTGCTAAAGAAAATATTGGAATTATTCCGGGTTCTATGACACATCCGGGATTTGTTATCCGGGGAAAAGCTGATGCATCTTCCTTGAATTCTGCCTCTCACGGAGCCGGAAGGGTATTGTCAAGGAAAAAAGCAATCAAAACAATCAGCCCCAAAGACTTAAAGATTATGATTGATAAAGCCGGAATTGAATTAATTGGTGGCCATGTTGATGAAGCCCCTACGGTTTACAAAAACATAGATCGGGTAATGTTCTATCAAAAAAACCTGGTTGATATTATAGCAAAATTTACCCCAAAAATAGTTCGCATGGCAGATCCGGATAGGTGGAGAAGGTAGTATATAAGCAATATGATAGAAGTTAAAAGTTTAAAGTGAAAAGTGATTAGAAAATTGTTTCCAATAGCTAAAAGCTACAGTTGAATTTTACAAGTGTCCGTTAAAAGTAACCCTTTCGCCGTTCATATAAATTACGATAAATGCATCGATAATTCCTTTGTCAACCAATTTTTGGCGGAGTATTTTAGCCTTCTCTTTCGAAGTACATTTACCGACAGTATATTTGCGCCAGTTGTGGTAAACCTCTTCGTTTACTTCTTCATCAATATTGTAAATATCTTTTATTACAGCTGGAATTATACTTTTTTTCATTAATGCCAGGATTTGTACCCTGTAGCAAGGGCCATTCTCCTTGTATTTTGTTTTAAACGGATAAGCATCAGGTGCAACATCTTTCAGATCACTTAAATCATTCAATCGCTTTCCTTCGAAAAATGCCACAATAAAGGCATCACGAACACCGTGTTCACCAATGATCGCTTTTCTGTATTCTTTTGCCTCATCAAAATTATCGAATGATCCTATGGAATATTTGTACCAGTTGCCGATATAATCTTCTTTGATTTCTTCTCTCAGGCTGTATTTATTTGCCAATCTTTGGAGCGGTATTTTGGCTTTATAAGCCGCCCTCACCTGAACTCTGAACTCAACGGCAGGTGGCAATACTTTTTCCTCTTCGATTGGATCCGGTTCTGTTACAACCAGCTCAGGCTCATATCGCTCAATGGAGACATTTGTTTTAAACCTGTAATCTTTATTGGTATTCTCAAAGAAAAGAATGCTGGTTAGCGGCAATTTGCCATAAATCTTGTCCAGTTTAACCCTGTAACTGATTTGAAATATAGAATCTTCAGGTAATTCATCCCAGTTTAAGTGTAATGTATAATTCTTGAATTCCACTTTGGCACCACCAATTACAGTGTCTAAAACTTCAAATCCGATTGGTAATATTTGAGTCAGTTCGGCAGCGCCATCAATTTTACCCTTATGGATTTCACATCGCATTTCAAATTCATCCAAAGATTTAAGATTGCGTGGAATATTATAGATCAGGTTCACATTTTCGTTGGCGAATGGATATTCAATAATCTCAACTGTTTCGGGTTCAGATGCAAAAATTTCCTTTGCTTTCTTTTTTCCCATATTAAACGAGATCCCCATTGATGTATAATAATAAGCATCATTATGCGAGCCGCTTTCAATAGCATCCAATTTGTCAGTGAAGGTGAATCTAAGAACAGATTCCAGGTTCAGGTACCACCGGCTTGCCAGTTTTATGTCCAATCCGGCTCCAACAGGGATAACATACGAATATTCACGAGTGGTCTTATCTCTTTTGCTGTCCTTTGTGTAACCATAATCACTTACCAGGTTCCCGTTAAAACGCCTTGCTTCACTCCTGAAAAATATTGCACCCACTCCTGTTGTAGCATACAAATTAACCCTTCTTTCTTTGTTCTTAAAAAATAAATTGATCAGATTAACAGTTGTACCCAGCTGATATTCCATCAGGTCAGAAGAAAACTTCAGGTCATCTTTATCTTTTTGACCGACAAATTCTGCTTTTAAAAACTGGAGGTGGACTGAAAAAACAGGACCGATATATTTCCCAAGACGTGCTCCATACCCAAATCCGGTTTCGTCGCTTAATTTGCTAAAATGATTATTTTCGTTTTGAACATCTCCATACAATTGGGAAATACCACCATTTGCATTAAGGTACCATTGGTAACTCATGGATGACTGACCATAAGAAACAGAATAAGCCATTGATAAAAAAACAATCAAACATGATAGAAAAATGGATCTATGAATACCGAACATACTTGTATTGGATATTTTGAAACAAATGTAATCACATAAGCCCCTGCAGATTTCCCCATGACAATATATTATTTAACAAATGAATGTTTATAATTATCCGATTGGAAATATAGTTACCGGTGCAATGGTTGTCCAAAGGACTCCATTGGAGAATTTGTAAATCTGGGATAAGGAGTTTAAATAATAAAATTACATCATGTTGACACATTGGGGCTCATTTTGATGTAGAATTATTCTAACTTTGTTGAAACGGATAAATATTTGAGTTATGACCAAGTTAAGTGTAAACATAAACAAAATTGCCACCATTCGAAATGCAAGGGGAGGCAATGTTCCGGATGTTTTAAAAGCAGCCATTGATTGTGAACGATTCGGAGCGCAAGGAGTAACAGTTCATCCGCGTCCCGATGAAAGACATATCCGGTATCAGGATGTAAGGGATATTCGGCCTATGGTTTCAACAGAATTCAATATTGAAGGATATCCAAACAAAAGTTTTATTGATTTGGTTTTGGAAGTAAAACCGCACCAGGTAACTCTTGTTCCTGATCCACCGGATGTGCTAACTTCCAATGCCGGTTGGGATACCATGAAAAATGAAGACTTTCTTAAGGAAGTAATTCAGGAGTTCCAACAAAACAAAATACGAACTTCCATTTTTATTGAGACAGATGAAGCAATGGTCAGGAATGCTGCCAAAACCGGAACCGATAGAATTGAACTTTATACCGAAAGTTATGCGAAAATTTTCCCTGTCAATAAAGAAAGGGCGATAGAACCATTTGTTCAGGCAGCAAATGTAGCAAATGAAGTTGGTGTTGGCATTAATGCCGGCCATGACCTTGATCTAAATAACCTCAGGTATTTTGCAGAAAATATTCCTGGTTTATTGGAAGTTTCCATTGGGCATGCGCTTATTTCAGATGCCCTTTATATGGGTTTAGAGAATGCTGTTCAGTTGTATCTTAGGGAATTGAGGTAATATGTCTTAATTATCTGATACTGGGTTCTGAAAATAAGGAAGCCAGCACACATTGCACACATCCCGCAAACTGCTTTTATGCCTGAAGCACATCCAAAGTTTGCGGGAAGAGTGCAATCTTGCCTTTACACCCTGGAAAATTTTGTTTTATATCTGATTAGTCAGGTTTGTGCTGACTTAATTGATTTTAAAAATAACTTTTTTATGGATTTTTTAAGATCTGAACAATATTTTACGTATCATTGTAGTCAGTTTTAAGCTGACCTAAGTATTATGAGAAATAAATACATTTCAAAACAATCAAATGAACTTTTATCATATTTTAATGATAAGGACAAAAAATGTTTTATAAATGCAGAAGCTTCTTATGCCTTGCCTGAATCAAGCGAAAGTGCCCTAAAACAATTGTTGAGTGACATGACGAAAAGAGGGCTTCTGATGCGTTTGAAAAAAGGCTTGTATTATATTATTCCTTATGAATTAGAACCTGAAACCTTTATGCCTGACTGGCATTTGATTGCTGAATATCTGGTAAAAAATGGTAAACATTATATTGGCTATTATTCTGCTTTACAAATCCATAATCTTATTACACAACCATCATTAAAAGAACAAATTGTTGTTTCAAAGCAAATCAGGCCATCATCATTAAAAATTAAAGAAATCCCATTTCAATTTATCTACCACAATGAAAAACATTTCTTTGGATTAAAAAAAACATGGATTGATAGTTTTAATAAAGTGATTTGCTCAGACCTTGAAAAAACATTTATCGATTGTTTGTTTAAACCAGACTATGCAGGTGGAGTAGTAGAAGTAGCAAGAGCAATCTACATTTCAAAGGACAAAATTAAATACAGCAAACTGCTGGAATACTCTGAGAAGTTTCAATCACAAGCTGTAATTAAACGTCTTGGATTTCTGTTAGAAATGCTCGAAATCGAAACAACCATTATAGGGGAACTGCAAAAAATAAAAACAATGTCTTATGTATTACTGGATACAGAGTTACCGAAAACCGGTAAAATGATTAGTCGTTGGAGTATTCAACAAAACTTAGAAACCGAAACCATTAAATCTGCTATCTACACATGATAAAACCTGGAGAAATACAGAAAAAAGCTCGTGCTGCTGGTGTACGTGACCAACAAATTGAAAAGGATTATATCCTTTCATGGATATTGCAGGGTATTGCCCATCATGAGCATCTTTTAAAAACAATTGTGTTTAAAGGTGGTACTGTTTTGAAAAAAGTATATTTTGAAGATTACAGGTTTTCGGAAGACCTTGATTTTACGCTCTTAAACAATGATACCTCCAATGAACAAATCTTTAATTGGTTTTCAGAAGTTTTCGAATTTGTAAAAGAAGAAGCTAATATACCATTAGAAATGACGGATAATAATGAACATGAAGATGGTGGGATTAACTTTTATATCAGCTATGTAGGTCCATTAGGCGGTTTGGGGGCTAACAAAAAAGTAAAAGTTGACATTGCCCGGGCTGAGAAAATGGAATTTGAACCTGTAAAACAAAATGTTTTTCTAAGCTATTCGGACCAGGAAGAACATCAATTACTATGCTATTCCCTTGAAGAGTCTTTGGTGGAAAAAATGCGCTCAGTTATGCAACGTATGCAGGCACGTGATTTCTATGATATCTGGTATTTACTTGAGATACATGAATTGGATGTTGATTTTTACCGTAACGAATTCAAAGCAAAATGTGAAAATAAGGGATTGAACGGTTCTGATTTTCATAAAAAACTGGAACAACGACTACCCCAATACAAAGGTCGCTGGCAAAAGTCAATGAAAGAACAAATTCACAATTTGCCGGATTTTGATCAAGTTGAAAGAGAAACCATGAGGCATTTAAGAAATCTGAAACTGTGATCATGGATGTACACGACAAAAAAACAAGGAGCTTTAATGGAATAATACCTAATCACACAGACAAGCCCACTTTAAGTTCATAGCAACTTGAAAGAGAAGTGCTCCGAAAACGACTACTTTTCAAATACTAAACATTGGGTTTTATTAACGAACAAAAAACGCAGAGACAAAATGAAAAACATTCAAAAAGTTATCGTCCTAATTATTACAATCTCTTTTTTGAGTTGTAATTCTAATATAGACCAAAAACAAACAGATGAAATTAGTAAAATTGAAATAAAGAAGTATGAAAATATTTTTAAAGACCTGGAAGAGTATTTAAACAAAGAAAATGGTGAACTCTGGAACCATCAACTTTATGGGCCAATTCTATTGGTAAACCAGGAAAACCGGCTAATTATCGCAAATGAACCTGATAGCATGAATTTTTTAACTAAAAACGGAAAAGTATATACCGGGATTTTACCAAAAGAAATAAATATTGCAAATACTGCAATTGATTGGAACGGGAAAATTTGGACTATGCTAATGTTGCCGTTACCAAAAGATTATAATGAACAATTAAGTTTATTTACCCACGAACTTTTTCACAGAATTCAGACAGAAATTGGATTTGCAAACTTGCATCAAAAACCCTGCAACCATCTGGATAAGTTGAATGGCAGGATTTATCTGAAACTGGAATTAGAAGCATTAAAAAAGGCATTAAGGACAAATGATAAAAATGTTCAAACTGAACACATTAAAAATGCTGTGCTTTTTAGATTATACAGACAGCAATTATTTCCGGAAGCAAAAGAAAGTGAAAATTCTTTGGAACTTAATGAAGGTATTGCGGAATATACAGGAACAATATTAAGCAACAGGAACGATAAAGATTTAAAAAATCATTACATACAAGCAATTGATACATTATATACAAACACAACTTTTGTCAGGTCATTTGCTTATAGAACAACACCCGTTTATGGCTATTTTATAAAACAAAAAAATGAAAATTGGAATAAGGAAATCAGCAATAAAACTGATTTAACTGAATTTGTTGCAACCCAATTCAATGTGACAGTTTCTGATAATTTAGAAAATACTATTGAAAAAATCAGGAATGAATATGATTATCAGGGCATTAATGACTTTGAGACTGAAAGGAACCGAAAACAAAAAGAATTATTAGCGAAACTTGAAGCAAAATTCCAATTAAATCCGATCTTAACAATACCAATCGAAAATATGAACATTCGTTTTAGTCCGGGTGATTTAATCCCTTTCAAAGATATAGGAACAGTTTATCAAAATATAAGAATTACTGACAATTGGGGGATTTTATTAGTTGAGGAAGATGCATTAATAGGAAAGCGATGGAAAGAAGTGATTGTCTCTGAACCAACTGAAATATCCGATACAATAATTAAAGGAGAAGGTTGGGAGCTTGAACTGAATAATGAATGGAAGTTAGAAAAAATAGAAGAAAATTATACATTGAAAAAGAAATATTGATTTTATAATTGTTATTTCCAATAATAATTCAGTCAGGATTTTCATCCTCTTTTCCAAAAGCATAATAAAATAACAGCCCGTTAAAAAAAGCATAAAAAACAACACCTCCCTGCCTTTCCAGCATTGATTCAACCAATAAATGGAAAGCTGCCAAACTGAGAAAGAGGAGGTATAATATTTTTTTTCTTCTGAATGCAAAAATTGCAGGTAAAAGAAGTGAAAAAACCAGAATTAAAAATCCAAAAATACCTATGGCAATAAATGTTTGTAAATACTGATTGTGGGCATTAAACTTGCTTTCAAAAGCATCATCAAAATTATTCTCCAAGTACTTTTCAAATAGTGCCGGTTTTACATCCCCGGTTCCAACACCAAAAAGAAGGTTTTCTTTCACAACGTCCAAAGAACTCTTCCAGATCATTAAGCGTGTGACCGATCCATCTGTTTTTTTAATATTCGTTTTATTCTCATCCTCAACGGCCTGTTTAGTAGCAATAAACCTGTTATATGAGCGGGGATTTAAAAATAAGATGAGTATAAAGACCATAAACAATGATACGGAAATGATCAGCGGTCTTGTTATCTTCTTTTTGATTCTTATTGGTAAATAAAGAAATACGACAAAATATATAAATGTCAATCCTAATATCCCTGCTTTTGAGCTTAATAAAACAACAAATAACTGAAAATATAGAACAAGAAAAATTGTTACAAATTTGAATATATATTTCTTTGGCTGGTTATTAATAATCCAGTTCAACAATATTACAATTGCAAATGAATAATATAATGCAAGGTAGCTTGGATGATGCGAAAAGGATAATTTAGAATAGTAAAAAACATTGATGTTATTTTCTCCCAGGTATTCTATTGCCGCATTAACAAAGATGATCAATGAACTAACCATACATCCGGCTACAAAAAAATACTGAACTTTATCATAGAAATCTTTCCTGAATCCCGAAAAGTCAATGGTAGCGAAGAAAACCGGGAATAATAATAATGAAAGTTTTACCTCCAGGTCGAAATAAGCGCCTGAGCTACCTGATAAGTTTAATGAATAAAATGTTCCAACGATGTATAAAATATACAGGATTGCAAAAGACAAAATATATTTGTTTGCTATGTTTTTTCTGATCCGGAATATCTTTTCTTTAAAATTTAACTCCATTAACCAGTTTATTCCGATTAATAAAATGATGGGAGGAATCAGTTTGTCATGAACAGGCAGGGCAAAAGAAAGTAGGATTATTAAGTAATAATAGATTTTGTCTCGTATTGAAGGGTTTATCAGAATCATTATTTTGTTAAAAGAATAAATTTATATCAATTCATTAATATTTGATTTTAAAAACTCAATAACCTTAAACGAATTATCTGTGTCAGTTGGCAAGTTTTCTATATGTTTGGATAAGTACAATGCACTTGGAACAGATTCAGCATTTAAATCCCATTTTTCCAAGTTGTTCTTAACAGGATACAACGGCGTGCAAAACCAATCGCCCAATTCAATTTTAACTTTCCTGGCCAGATCATCAAACTTGTTTTGGTCCCTGACAAGAATAGGATATTTTAAAAACGAATGATCATTAAACAATTCAGAATCAACATGATATTTGTTGTTTTTGTTCAAGAATTCAGAATAAATCGTTGCATTTTCTTTTCTCTTGAGCAAAAGATTATCAAAATCGTTTAAGCTGTTAACACCTTTTTTAAGTTGAACATCTGACATTCCTTTAAAGAATCCATCAGGTATTTCTGTTGATTCCAGTTCACTTCCCTGGCTTGATCCGATGACCAGGTTGTGTTTACTCAAAAATCTATAGAACGACCTTAACCTCCAGTAGTTTGAGGAGTTTAAAATATATTCTCTTGAAAACAACAGTGCGGATAAAACCAGTTTTTCTTTAATAGAAGGTTTTTGAAGTTGATCATTAACCTTTTCCACATCTACAATTAATTCCTGATTATTTACCAATGAAAAACCACCGATGCCGGTAGAGAAGGGTTTGTTCCACTGCGTTGAATAAAAAGCAGCATCGCAATATGTTCCGTTCGGTTTACTTTTAAAAGTCCCACCAAAACCATGTGTGCAATCCTCGATTGAAAAAATACCTTTTGCATTTGCCATTTTAGCAATCTCATCTACCTGGGTTGATAATCCGAACGTATTTTGTGTGATTATAACTTTTGTATTGGGAGTTATTGCTTTTTTGTAACTCTCAAGGGTTGGATTCATGGTGTTTTTTTCTACATCCACATAAATTGGAATTGCTCCAAGGTATTTAATGGCGTTGGCTACCACGACACAGGTAAACCCTGGCAAAATTACCTCATCGTCCTTAGTAACCTTCATGGCTTTTAGTAGTGCATATAGCGCTACCCTTCCTTTCCAGTAGAAATAGATATTATCGTTTTGAAGATAACCTGAAATGAACTTTTTAAAGTTTTTTTCCATTACTATGCAAAAATAGTTTATCAATTCGAAGTAGCCCTAACAGTGAACCGACCCCATATGAAAAATGCAACACTACAAATCCGTACCAGAGATATTTAAAACTTGTATTCTTATCATTTATTTTTATAGAGGATATAGTGATCAATAATAAATAGGCGAAAAGGGAAAAGATTGCGACAAGTAAAAAAATGGGATGAAAAACTATTGATGCAATAATTGGTGTTAAAAGCGAAAGAATAAAAATCAAAGGGATAAAGTGTCTGAGGCTTAATGATGAAAATAATTTTGTTATATATACTGTTAATATATTCCAGTAACCATTTCTGTAATTGTTTCGGGCGATGTGCGAAAAAGTTTCACGGGCATAGTAGGTACAGGTGATGTCAGGAACTAAATAGATTTTACCACCATTTGCTTTTAACCTTTTATTAAATTCTATATCCTGGTTGCGGGTAAGATTTTCATTGTATAAGCCTATTTTGGAAAAGACTTCACGTTTATAGCATCCAAACGGGACCGTATCAGCTTCAATTACATCTATTGTACCAATTCTGAAATAAGAATTTCCCACACCAATGGGGTGGCTAAGGATTTTTTTTATTGATAACGACTTTTTAGTTTTATTTAGGACATCTGTGATCCATATAGCTCCAACATTGTCGGCATTAAGTTTTTTTGCCCAAAAAATTAATCTTGAGAAATAATCAGGAGGATATTTGCTATGTGCATCAAGGCGAATTATATAGTCTCCTTCTGCTTTTTCAATACCAATATTAAGAGCTCGGGGTGCAGTTTTGCCCGGGTTGTTTAATAATCTAATATTTTGATATTTGTCGCAATATCCGGAGATAATATTCTTTGTTTGGTCATTACTATTTCCGTCTACAACAAATATTTCCATTTTATCCTGAGGATATTGCGAATTAACCACCGAGTCCAAACATATGGATATATATTTTTCCTCGTTCCTGCAAGGAATAATTACCGATACAAGGCTATTTTCCATTAAAGCTTCTCCTGATATTTTCAAGTTTTAGCAATATATTCATTTATATCTTCGGGCTTATCTTTTATAACATACCAGTATTCTGTTTCGTTTTTACAATCCCAATCAGAAATAAAGGTTAATAAATAGATGTTTTTCCTTTTCAACAATATTTTCACTTCATCACCGGATATCTGAACCCTGGAATGAGGTGCAACGTCAGGAATTAAAGTCCTCTGATATTCTTTCCACCTGATCTTGTTATCATTCATTGTATAATGATCTATAAACCTTGATAAGTTTCTTTTCTTCCTGTTCCCAATTGTATTTTTCCTTTACAGACTTTAATCCATTTGCACCCATCTCTTGTGCTTTATCAGGATTGTTATATAAGTAGTTAATAGACTTGGCCATTTCTTCAGGATTTAAAGGATCGACACAAATACCGCAGTTATTGCTTTCTATAATTTCTTTCAATATGGGGAAATTGGATGCTATAACTGGTATACCGGCTGCCATGTATTCAAACATCTTAACCGGTAGCGCATCCAGATAGTTAATGATGGGGTGAAGGGTTACAATACCAACAAATGATTTTTGAAGAATGTCTTTAATCTGGGATGGGTCAATAAAATCAAGTTCGATCACCTTTTCCCATCCGCTTATTTGCGTTAATTCATTTCTATAACTTTCAGGATTAAATTTACCGGCAAGGTTTAAACGAATATTATCTTCAACGAAAGTTAAAGATTTAATTAATTCTGATATGCCACGAACTTCAGCAATGCTGCCGATATAGCAAGCTTCGCTGCTTGTTTTGTCTACTCCCTTACTATTTTGCAAAAATTTAATTATTGGAAAATTTTGTACTTCGATTACATTGTTGTGAAATTTTAGAAATCGTTCTTTTATATATGACGTAGCTGTAATAATACATGACATTTTCCCGGCATATTTATTTTCGAAAAACTCAATGATTTTTGAGCCTGATTTACGAAAAGGCAAGGGGATCCAATATTTACTCAACATCTGCCTGGGCAAATCTTCATGAACATCATAAATTACTTTCCCCCCTTTTTTTATAAGCTTTGATGCATAGGGTAAAAATTCCGGATCGTGAAAATGGTAAATGTCAGCGTTTAATTCCAGCGCTTTTTTATAGGCTGTTTTTGAGGCTTTGTAGAATCGTTGCAACCTTCCTGAATATTGGCAGGGTACTCCGAAAACCTCGACATCATCTTCACTAAAACTTTCACCGTTTATAACAATAAGTTTTACATCAAAGCCATTTTTGGCTAGAGATTTACACTCTTTGTAAAATATCCTGGTGTCCTTTGCAGGGTGAACCGTAGTAATATGACAGATTAATTTCTTCATAAAATCGGATTATCTTTTACTTATGAAAAGAAAACCAGGGCATTTTATAATGTTTCCCAGAAAGCAACCAAATTAAAATAAACTGTAAGAAAAATGATATACATGTGGCCTGTGCTGCACCTATTACTCCATTTCTCTTAATCAAAATTATATTTAATGCAATATTTATTAAAGCTACTATAATTGAAACTATACCGACTATATAGGTTTTTTTAAGATAAAACAGGTATGGTACAATAATGCGATACATGCCATTAAATGCAACTCCTATTGCTAACCAAAAAACAAAAATTTGAGCTGTTTGAAATCCTTTTCCGACGAAAATACTGAACAATAAAGGAGAAGAAAAATGTAAAATAATAACAAGAAGCAAAAGTATTCCGAAATATGTATATGTAATTTTCACGATTTTTTTCTTATCATTTTGGTTGTTAAGTTTTAATTTCTCATACAGCCAGGGCACCCATGCCAATATAAATGAATTAAACAATATTGATATAATAGCTGCAATCTGAGCACCTACTGCATACAAACCTGTACTTGATAAACCCTCATAATTGGTAATTAATATACGGTCAGAAAATGCAATAATTACCATACCAATTGAATGGGGTATTAAAGGGAATCCAAATAGAAATATATCTTTCAAATAACTTTTATTGATTTTGAATTTAAGCCACTTTCCGTTGTATAATAACCATACAGATAAAATGGCGAAAAAAACTACCGCAATTAGTTCACCCTCAATTCTCCCTTTCCATGATTGATAAAAAATAATCACAAAAAGTGCAGACAACCCAAAATTAAGCATACTTCTAAAAATATTTAATGCTCCAAATGAGAATGCTTTATTTCGTAGCCTCCATAATGTAAGGATTATTAATGTTAGGTTGTAAGATAGAGCTATTATAACAGCAATTAATAACCAAAAAGGTGTGATTAGTGTTAATTTGTATACCGTACTTCTAAAAATAAATAATAATACCCCGACAATAATTGCATTGATTAGCAATATAATAACACCATTGGTTAAGTAAACCGGAAAATCAATTTTATCCCTTTCATAGTACATTCTGCTCAATGCTCCGGCAATACTTAACCCCATCAATGGCATTATGAAACTGAAGATGACCTTATAATTTGCAAGCAATCCATAATCTGAAGTAGATATATAACGTGTTAATATTGGTAAGATTAAAAATGGAATACCTGCGCTGATTATACCGGAAATCGTATAAACACTAAATGATTTAGCAAGGGAATTACCTTTAATTTCCATTATTAATTAATTTAGGTAAAAGCTCATCTATTCTAGACCAATATCCATTGACAATGTTTTTTTCGTTTGCTTGCTGTATCTGTATTTTACTCAACAATTGAAAATGCTGAATTAATGAAACATATTCTTCCGGTGTATTAGCAAAACGTGTTATGGCGTCATTTGTCAAAATTTGTCCATAATATTCCTGTGATTTATTTTCGATATCTATTAATATATTTTGAGTACCCAATGACGGAGCTTCAATTGCAGTAGTTGAATATACTGTAGAATGAAAATCAGACCGGATGGTTATTTCATAAAAATTTAACCAATCGGCAATAATAATGTTTCCCGGAAAATTATATTCTGAAATGTAAGCTTTATTGTAAATCCTTGGAATAAAAACATAAAGGATATTCTTGTCAATTTTTGCTGCCTTTAATAAGAAATCAATCAGTTTATTTTCATTTGAAATCTGTGAGCTAACCGCAACTACCCTTGTGAAATTCTCTGCAATCTTTTCTAGCCTGCTATCTGGTTTGTAAGTTTTTTTTATCAGTTCCAAATATAAGTTTCCTGCCGGATAAACATTCTCAGGCTTGATAAAATAATTGTCAATGAAAACTTTTTTTTCATTTGAACCATAGGTAATTAAGTAATCAGGAAAATAATCTTTGCTAAATGGCTTTTGAATATTGTATCCGAAATGAGCTTTGCTTATCACTCCGTGCTGTAGTTCAACCACCTTTACCCCAGCTCTGGCACATGCTTTCAAGAATCCCATTTGTGTATAAGAACAAACTACAAAAACCACTCTGGGTTTATAAATTTGAAGCAAAAGCAGCATTACCTTATATTCAGCAATGGCTCGTTTAATCAAATAATTGTAATCTATATTTACCTCTAATTTTTTCAAAATAGTTTTAAGGACTATTTCGTTCTTAATCATAGGTTTCTTTATAAAGAACCTGTAATAAAGTGTTATTATCGGGTATAAAAAACTTTGAGATACAATATGTTTTGTAGCAACATTTCTTCTTTTTCTATGTCCGGTTACCGGTTTTTCAATTACAAGGGATTTTCCTGCTTTTTCAGCAATATACTCCGCTGACTTGTCATAATAAATCCCATTCACCTTTTTTCTTTGTTGGTCATTTGTTAAAATCAGGTAATCATATTTCCCAAACCAATTTATAAAACCATAAAACATGGATAACAACATCTGGTAGATTAATGATATTCTGCTTTTTCTCTTTACGTTTTCACCAAAACTTTTTTGAAGTCCGATATTTATCCTGATTATCGGCCAAACATCAAAATTCTCCGCTTTTATCTGTTCTACCGGATATTCCTGCTCAATATCATTAATGTTTTTCGATACCATTATTTCCTTAATTTGTCCTGACTAAAAGGCTTACATTCAGGTGGTAACTAAACCTGTCTGGAAAATACTCTTTGCAGCTTTTCTAATCATCTTGGACTCAAGGCTCAAAAGTACAAACTTTTAATGTTTGTATTATATATCCTGGTCTTTACATCATTAAACATGTGAGATGGAAATTATATATAAATTTGCTTTGTGCAAAAATTAAAACTCATTTTAAAGTACTTGTCATACAAATTCAATTCAATGACAAAGTACGATGTCCATCCGCCCTTCCTTTTCGACTTGATCACCCAAGTTTTTGAAAATGAAACTAAATATCAGGATTATAACAAAGTTGAAAATCTAAAGAAAGAATTATTAAAGGATAACAGAACCGTTGAAATCAAAGATTTAGGTGCAGGTTCTGCTGTTAGTACGAGTAATCGACGAACTGTAAGTCAGATTACCAGGTATTCTTCCAAATCAACAAAACATGGCAGGTTATTGTACCGGCTTGTAAATTATTTTAAACCTGAAACTGTGTTGGAACTTGGAACTTCACTGGGATTGAGTTCAGCATATATGGCACTGGCTAATTCCAATTCAAAAATAATTACTGTTGAAGGCTGTCCGAATGTTTCAGCAATCGCTGCTGACAATTTTAAAAAACTTTCGATTAACAATATTGAACTGTTAACTGGAAATTTTGATGAGGTACTTCCGGAAGTTATACAATCAGTGAAAAAACTGGATCTTGTTTTTATTGATGGAAACCACAGGGAAGATCCTACAAAACAATATTTTGAACAATGTTTAACAAAAGCAACCAATGAAACCATTTTTGTATTTGATGATATTCATTGGTCGGATGGAATGGAAAATGCATGGCATTATGTTCAAAACCATAACAGTGTATCATTGACCATAGATATTTTTTATATGGGATTTGCTTTTGTGCGAAAAGAATTAACCAAGCAACATTTTACAATCCGGTTTTAATTTTGTTATATCTTTGTTTAATTCAAACATGTGGGTATGGAACAGGAAGTAATCAAATTAGTTGATATTACCAGACACTTTAAGGTCGGGACAGAAGTAGTTCGTGCATTGAGGGGATTGTCGCTTACAATGAACAAAAATGAATTTATAGCATTGATGGGGGCTTCAGGGTCAGGAAAATCTACATTGATGAATTTGTTGGGGTGCCTTGATACACCAACGAGTGGCCAATACTTTCTGAATAACAAAGATGTGAGCAAACTGGATGATAATAGTTTGGCTGAGATCAGGAATAAAGAAATCGGATTTGTGTTTCAAACATTTAACCTCCTGCCTCGTTCCACGGCTTTAGAAAATGTTATGCTTCCGCTTATTTATGCGGGTTTCAATAAAGTGAAAAGATTGCAAAGGGCAGAAGAAGTGATGGCTCAGGTTCAACTAACAGATAGGGTTGAGCATAAACCAAATGAATTATCTGGTGGTCAAAGACAAAGGGTAGCAATAGCCCGTGCACTTGTAAACCATCCTTCAATAATATTGGCAGATGAACCAACTGGAAACCTCGATTCAGTTACTTCTATCGAAATCATGGGATTACTTGAAGAAATTCACAAAGCAGGAAATACAATTATTGTTGTAACCCATGAAGAAGATATTGCCCGGCATGCTCACAGAATAATAAGATTGATAGATGGAAAGGTGGAATCAGATGAGTTAAATAAAAATATCCGCACAATGGATTATTATCAACTCGATTCAAAGTCGTAGTTTAATTAAATTCGTTTTTTATTAAACCTTTTCACATACATGTGGTTATTAAAGAATGAGCAAGGAAATAAAAATATATACAAAAGGGGGCGATAAAGGAGAAACTTCTCTTTTGGGAGGCACGAGGGTTCCAAAATATCATGAGAGAATTGATGCGTATGGTACTGTAGATGAATTAAATTCTTTTGTGGGATTGTTGCGTGATCTGAATTCAAATGATCATTATAAAAAAATACTTCTCGGTATTCAGCAAAAATTGTTCATTGCAGAATCACATTTGGCTTCTGACAAAGCTGAGAATGTTGCTAAACTGCCGATCCTTTCTGATGAGGACATTTCTATCCTGGAAAATGAAATAGATAAAATGAATAAGGAATTGCCGGAGTTAAGATCTTTTATTTTACCCGGAGGACATCCGGTTGTATCTTATTGTCATATAGCACGAACAATTTGCAGACGCGCTGAAAGATTAACAATAAAACTTGGGGAAAAATACGAAATAGATGGATTAATTGTTAAGTACCTAAACAGGCTATCTGACTACTTTTTTGTGCTTGCAAGAAAACTGGCCAAAGATTTAAAGGTCGAAGATGTGCTTTGGAAGCCCTTTAAATAAAGGCTGTCAGCTTATTTATACAAATTTTTCATATTTTGTTTGATTTATCCCAAAAAAAATTATTTTTGCAAAAAATTGAACCCTAAAAATCAGTGAATGTACTGGACACTAGAATTAGCTTCAAAATTGGAAGATGCGCCCTGGCCGGCGACTAAAGATGAGTTGATTGATTTTGCAATCAGATCGGGCGCTCCTATGGAAGTAATAGAAAATTTGAAGGAGATTGAAGATGAAGGAGAAGTTTATGATAGCATAGAAGACATCTGGCCTGAATACCCAACAAAGGAAGATTTCTTCTTTCATGAAGATGAATATTAGGGCTGATTTGTAATTAAATAAACTAAGGGCGGCTGACCAAATGGTCAGCCGCCCTTAGTTTATTATGTTCTTTGACTTATTAATCAGAAATAACCACCAAATGTTTGGATGATTTCCAAAATTCCGTCGTATTTGTAATTTCTAGAATACGCTCATCACCTTCACCTGTGATTTTGTATGATTCTGTAGGATGACTTGTTATAACCTGAATTTTTTTACCAGGAATGGGTATCTGGATTGTTTCCCTAATATCTATTTTGGTAAAATAGTCAGCATTAAAGTCCGGTTTTAGTTTTTTACCTTTACCAATTCCGATAAAACCTCCTTCGGCTGAAATTATATTGTTTTCTTTTAATTCCTTTTTGGTTCCTACAGCATAATAAGCTGTATTTAGTTCAATCGTTTTCTCATCTATCATTTCAGTCTGGTCTTTTATTACAACTTGTTGCTCTGCAGTTTCCAGCTTCAAATCACTAACATCTTTAGTTAGGGTTGTAACTTGAATGTTCATAGCTTCAAGATCCAACCTAAGTGATTCAATCTCCTCATCTTTTGCTTCTATTTGTTTTGACATAATATTAACCAATTTCTCCAACTCCTGAACCTGGTAATTAGATTTACCAAGTCTTTTCCTGAGTTCAGCTAATTTGTCTTTGGTATCAGTAAGTAAAAGGTAAATCGTATTAATGTCATCATTGATCTGATCCTTAGCTTTTTTCTTGAATTCAGTTTTACCTTCGGTTCTGTCGGAAATGATCATTTCTTTTGTCTTAATTGAATCAAGATTGTATTGAATCTCATTAAATGCCCTCAAAAATTCATTAATTGATTCATCTTTTAAGTTGGCTTGTTGAACAAGGCTGTCGCTCTTAGATTCAAGCTGTTTGATCTTTTGCTGATTACAACTAATCAGAAAAGGGATAATCAGTAATACCAGTGCGAATTTTTTCATTTTTTTTTAAATTATAATTAATACTGTATTAATAGTTTGTTGAATTTGGTTGCAAAAGTAGAATTTTATTGATATAACGATAAAAAGCATATAAAATTTTGCTTTCTTGAAAAAAACTAAAATTTGAATTTTTTCAACCTGTCAATAAGCCTGCGTTCTTTCTTGGTTGGCCTCCCGATTCCTCGCTGCCTGAATTCGGAATTCAAGTCCTTCATCATTTTTTGTTTATCATATTCTTCCTGTGGTGTAAGGTCTTCAAGATAATTTTCTACAAGTTTAGCAGCAACCCTGTTTTTTAATAATCCAATTACTTTAACTGTTTTGGTAATATGTTTAAGATTCACGATGATCTTTTCATCAATCTTTACTTCCCTCGAAGGTTTTACTGACACATCATTAATTTTTATCTTCCCGGCTTTACATGCTTCACCGGCTTGATTTCGGGTTTTGAAAATCCTGACCGCCCACAACCATTTATCAATTCTGATCCCTTCTGACATATTATTTTTTGCGGAAATAAATTTGGATAGGAACACCAAGAAAATTAAAATGCTTTCTGATCTGATTTTCAACAAATCGTTTATATGGATCTTTTACATATTGAGGTAAATTGCAAAAAAACACAAAAGCAGGAAATGATGTTTTAATTTGTGTAATATATTTAATTTTCACATGCTTGCCTTTCACCGAAGGGGGAGGCGTTCTGGCGACAATTGGTAAAAATATTTCATTTAGTTTGCTGGTAGAAATTCTATTGCTTTTATTTTTAAATACCAAACTTCCCAGCTCCAGCGCTTTAAATATCCTTTGTTTTTTAGGAATAGATGTAAACACTATAGGAACATCCGTAAATGGAGCTATTTTTTCCCTGATATTTTCTTCGAATTTTATATGCGTTTTTGATTCTTTTTCAATCAAATCCCATTTGTTCACAACAATAACAACTCCCTTCCTGTTTTTTTCAATCAAATGGAAAATGTTCAAGTCCTGAGACTCAAACCCCTGACTTGCATCTACCATCAGAAAACAGACATCACTGTTTTCAATTGCCCTGATGGATCGCATGACGGAATAAAATTCAATATTTTCATTCACTTTGCCCTTTTTTCTTAATCCGGCTGTATCCACCAGAAAAAAATCAAATCCAAAGCTATTGTAGTGGGTATAAATGCTATCTCTTGTAGTGCCTGCAATCGGGGTTACAATATTTCGTTCATCACCCAGAAAAGCATTTACCAGCGAAGATTTTCCAACATTGGGCCGCCCAACAACAGCAAATTTGGGTAGGTCAGGTATTTCTTCAATTGTTTTTTGTTCAAATACTTTAACTACTTCATCCAGTAGTTCACCTGTGCCGCTACCATTGATAGAGGAAACTGTAAAAACCTCACCCAATCCCAGTTGATAGAACTCCGCCGCATCATTGATCTTGTCAGGATTATCTACTTTATTGGCAACCAGGAAAACACTTTTTTGGGTTTTTCTTAATACCTGTGCAACATCTTCATCCATTCCGGTTAAACCCGATTTTACATCCACCATAAAAATGATAACATCAGATTCTTCGATGGCCAGGGAAATTTGTTTTCTGATCTCCTCTTCAAATACATCTTCCGATCCAACCACATAACCACCGGTATCAATAACTGAAAATTCAAATCCATTCCAGTCCGATTTTCCATAATGCCGGTCGCGTGTTACACCACTTGTTTCTTCCACTATTGCCTGCCGGCTTTGCGTCAGCCTGTTAAAGAAAGTTGATTTACCAACATTGGGTCTTCCTACTATTGCTAAAATATTTGACATCTTTTAGAATAAATCCGATTTAATAATAAAAAACTTTAGACACTTGAGGCACTCTTCCCGTAGGGATGCCTATGGCAAAATATTCAAGGCACTTTTTATACTTCATATCCAAACCGTTTTAACTGCTTATCGCTATCTCTCCAATCCTTATTTACTTTAACTGTTAATTCCAGGAATACCTTTTTCCCTACAAATGCTTCAATATCTTTCCGCGATTCAATCCCCACTCTCTTAATGGCCTTTCCATATTGACCCAGAATGATCATTTTTTGCGATTCACGCGTAACGTATATATAAGTATATATTCTGATAATATCTTCACTTTCCTTATACGATTCCACCACAACTTCTACAGAATAAGGAATTTCCTGTTTGTAATGGAGCAAAATTTTTTCCCTGATAATTTCCGAAATAAAAAAACGCATGGTTTTATCGGTTAGTTCATCTTTCGCATAATAAGCCGGACTTTCAGGAAGCAACTCTATGATTTGGTTAAGTACTTTTTCGATGTTAAAATTATTGGAGGCTGAAACTGGGATGACCTGAGATTTATCAAATACTTCTGACCAGTAAGCCATCTGCCGTTCTACTTTTTCCTGGTTAGAAAGATCTATTTTGTTAATGAGGACAAGTGTTGGAACGGATAATTTTTTAATAGTATCTACAATGGATTGATTATATTTAGTTTCGCCTGCTTCAACCATATACAAAAAGACATCAGCATCTTTCAATGCGCTATGGATAAATTTCATCATCTTTTCCTGCAACTTATAGTTGGGTGAAAGAATTCCCGGCAGGTCAGAATATATAATTTGGAAGTCTTCTCCGTTTACAATTCCTAAAATACGGTGGCGGGTTGTTT
>JAUVJI010000083.1 GCA_030596605.1 Bacteroidales bacterium | reverse complement strand
CGGACATTCGGAATAATTCCCACATTATACAATCAGTTTCTGGAAATTCAAAACATGAATCAATATTTAGAATTTGTCCATCAGTATTGTATTTATTGATTCCATATTTCCATGAAAATTCAGCAGCAATAAATTCATTTTCCGAAATAATTTCAAGATCCCAGATTTCCTCATTGATTGCTTCAAATTTTGATATAACTGCTCCTGCTGAATTTAAAATATAATAATTGCTTTCCATAACAGGAAAAGGATACATATTAGATCGAATTGCTTCGCTTAAGACGAATTTCCCATCAGGAAACTCCTTTATCGATCCAAAATATTTATTAAATAATTCGGGTTCTGTTGAAGTGAAACTCCATATACTGTCTCCAATCTGGTTTGTTTCAAGTAGTATCGCTGAATTTGCAGTATCCTCTAAAGCAATATAATAGTTGCCATCTGACTTAGCACATATTGAACTATTCCATGCCATCAAGCCTTGATGCTCCTTTTTCCAAAGTATATCTCCATCCGTATTGACTTTTGCAATAAATATTTTGCTATTTTGCCCTTGAATATATTTACTGTTCCCAACAATTATAAATTCGCTATTATTCAATTTAATAGCATCCCTCACACTCCTAATTGTACTATCAAAATGTATTATTGTGTAAGGTGCTTGAGAATAACCTAAAAGAACCATTAGAATCAAACTGGTGATTAAGATTGCTGTTTTTTTCATTTTGGTTTTAAATTGAGATTTAATTACAATAATACTATAATGGGATGATCTTTCCAAATTAAATCAGTTAACGGCTGGATAAAATCAGTTAATGGTAAAATCTGTCAATAATTTTTGATCTTCAAATAATTGATAGGATTATTATTTAACGCCTTTAAACATTAAACAGGTAATTCGTAATTTAGCCGGAAAATTCTGGCTATTAATCATATTCGAAATATAGTAATTATAGGAGCGGGCAATGTTGCTACTCACTTTGCGTTAGCTTTTAAAAGAGCAGGATTACAAATACTTCAGGTTTACAGCAGAACAGCAAATCCGGCCCGGGAGCTTGCTGAAAAAGTTCAGGCTGAACACACAACAGATTTAAAAAGTTTAAATAAGGATGCGGATCTGTATTTAATTTCGGTATCTGATAATGCAGTTGAAGAATTGACTTCTCATCTCTCATTGAAAAATAAACTTACAGTACATACATCAGGATCCATTCCACTGGAAATATTGAATAAGGTTTCTGAAAATCACGGAGTACTTTATCCCTTGCAGACTTTTTCAAAATCGAGGGAAGTGGATTTTAGTAACATTCCAATTTGTGTTGAGGCTAATAGTGCAGAAAATTTGGAAAAACTAAAATCAGTAGCAAAAGCCCTTTCAAACAATATTTATGAAGTGGATTCAGAACAACGCAAGGTATTGCATCTCGCAGCAGTTTTTGCCTGTAATTTTCCAAATTTTATGTATACAATTGCAGATAAAATTTTGAGAGATTCAGACATTGACTTTGATATTTTAAGGCCGTTAATCAAGGAAACTGCTGAGAAAATTCAGGATGTGAAACCGGCTGAAGCACAAACCGGTCCGGCTATTCGGAATGATGAAAAGATACTTAGTGGGCATATGGAAATGCTAAATGACTTCCCTCAATTAAAAGAGCTCTATAAATTGATAAGTGCTGAAATTAAGAAAATAAATCCAAAATAAATTTAATTTTGAAACTTTAACTTTGAAACTAAATCATGAGTAATTATAAAAGTCTGCTAAAGAATATTAATACCTTCATTTTTGATTACGACGGAGTATTAACTGATGGAACTGTGATTCTGCAACCGGATGGTGAAGCTTTGCGAACGGCCAATGTGAAGGATGGTTACGCACTTCAATTGGCTGTTAAAAAGGGATACAATGTGGCAATTATTTCCGGCGGTATTTCAGCCTCTATGAATAAAAGATTTGAAGCATTAAGGATCAAGGATTTTTTCCTCGGAGTAGAAAACAAACTTGAGGTTTTAAGGAATTACATGACTGAAAAAAATATAAAACCTGAAAACATATTATACATGGGTGATGATATCCCGGATTATAAAGTCATGAAAGAAGTTGGTGTTCCTTGTTGTCCGGCAGATGCCACACCGGAAATAAAATCTATATCAAAGTACATTTCCGATAAAGGCGGAGGAAAAGGTTGTGTGCGTGATGTGATTGAACAAACATTAAAAATCCAGGAAAAATGGATGAATGAGGATGGGTTTAAATGGTAGCTGGTAAATTGGTTAAATCGGTTAAATTTGTTGAATCTGTAATAAAACCTGCTATGTTGAACGAGGGCGTTTGAGCGATGGCATAACATAGCAGGTTGAAAAATAGAGTGAAAATCAAAAATCATATTGTTGAAATATCTTAAAATAGTAAGAATTCCTAACCTGGCAATTATTGTATTAACACAGTATTTACTCCGGATTTGTATTATTGGAACCTATTTTGGATTCAGTGGTGTAGGTCCTGCAATGAGTGATTTTAATTTTTTCCTGCTGGTTTTATCAACTGTGCTTATTGCTGCCGGAGGGTACGTTATCAATGATATTTTTGATGTAGAAATTGATAAAATTAATAAACCTGATAAAGTTTTGATCAATGAGTCCATTCCATTATCTGTCGCCAATCGATTGTATTATGGATTAACTATAACAGGAACGCTCATTGGTTTTTATTTGGCTTTTGCAGTTCAGTACTTTTTGTTAGGACTTGTTTTTGTTGCAACTGTTTTATTGCTCTGGTTATATTCAAGTAAATATCAGAAAACAGTTTTATGGGGCAACATATTCATATCTGGTTTATCAGCAATGGTCGTTATTATAGTTTGGTTATTTGAATTGTATGCTTTACGTGCAGATATTTTGACATACACTGAAGTTATGAAACAAATCCGTATTGTTTCTATCATTGTTGCCGCATACGGATTATTTGCATTTTTAGTCTCAATGATACGGGAAATAACAAAAGACATAGAAGATATGGATGGTGATCGTTCAGCAGCTTATAAAACACTTCCGATCATAATCGGAGTAAATAAAGCAAAATTGCTTTTCAATATGTTGATCATAGTAAGTGTTTTATTGTTAGCATTCGCCATGTATCATTTGTATTTAAAAGGAATTATGCTGGTGTTCTGGTACTTATTGGTTGCTGTTCAAACACTTTTCCTTTTTGTCTTGTACAATGCATTTAAAGCAAAAAATAAGGAAGATTTTCATTTTTTAAGCAATGCCTGTAAGATTATAATGGTCGCAGGTATTTTATCCATGCAATTGTTCTATGTCAGTTTTTGAATATGCTAATAGAAAAGATTAAAGATTATAAAGTTATACTTGCCTCACAATCTCCACGTCGGCAGCAACTTTTAAAAGAGTTGGGATTGGAATTTGAAGTCCAGCCTATAAACGTGGATGAGTCCTATCCAGAAGATTTAAAACATCATCAAATTGCTTTGTGTCTTTCAGAATTAAAAGCAAAATCATTTAATCTAAGTAATTTTTGCGAAAATTGTTTGATCATCACAGCTGATACCATTGTTTGGCAGGGAGATAGGATATTACCCAAACCAATTGACTTTAAAGATGCCCGCAGAATTCTAAAATTATTATCGGGAAATTCACACGAAGTGATTACCGGAGTTACATTCAGGACAAAAAAGAAAATGCATTCATTTTATTCCCTTACCAAAGTGTATTTCAAAAAGTTAACTGTTGAGGAAATAGACTTCTACATTACAAATTATAAACCTTTCGATAAAGCCGGTGCCTATGGAATACAAGAATGGATAGGATATATTGGGATTGAAAGAATTGAGGGTTCCTACTTCAATGTTGTTGGCCTTCCTGTTCAGAAGCTATATACCGAATTGCTTGATTTTCTGCAATAAATCCTATCTTTGCGGGTTAATATTTACTACTTATTTTAGAAGACGATTTGTTGATTTGTAGCTGCTTATGAAAAAACCATTGATACTGATTACGAATGATGACGGAGTTTTTGCTCCGGGTTTGAGAAAGCTCATTGAAATTGCAAGAAAAATTGGGAAGGTAGTTGTTGTGGCGCCTGATACACCCATGTCAGGAATGTCGCATGCCATTACTGTTAAAACACCTTTAAGATTAAGAAAACTGGCTGAAGAAAAAGATTACATAGAATACAGCTGTAACGGAACACCGGTTGATGCCATGAAATTAGGTGAAAAAATAGTTATTCAGGGAAAACCGGATCTGGTGTTGTCAGGCATCAATCATGGTTCCAATGCTTCGGTTAATATTGTATACTCCGGTACCATGGCAGCCGTACTTGAAGCCAGCATAGACGGTATTCCCGCCATCGGTTTTTCCTTGCTCGATTATTCCCACACTGCCGATTTCAGTTCTGTTGATGAGTATATAACAAAGATTGTAAAAAATGTTTTGGAAAAAGGACTTCCGGAAGGTACATGCCTGAATGTAAATATTCCGGCTGTTAAGAAAGAGGAAATTAAAGGAATTAAAGTATGCCGTCAGGCAAAGGGTAGATGGGAAGAAGTGTTTGATGAAAGGACTGATCCGCATAACAAGGAGTATTTTTGGTTGACCGGAGTTTTTAAAAATGGTGATGCAGCAAAAGATACTGATTCGTGGGCATTGGCGAATAATTATATTTCTATCGTTCCTGTTCACTTTGACTTGACAGCTCACAAAGCTATTTCGGTGTTGAAGAAATGGAAAATGGAAGTATAATTTGACTTGATTATAGCAAGCAAAGAGATTGATTTATTCGAAAAAACTTTAATAATGGCATTACCGGTAAATATAAATAATCTCATTCATGAAAATACCGTTGAATGGGAAAGAAAAGAATTTAAAAAAGGATGGAATGATGAAGCTATTATACACTCAATTAGTGCCTTTGCTAATGATATCAATAATTGGGGTGGAGGTTATATAATTATTGGTATTGATGAAGAAAATGGCATACTGCTTTTACCACCCACAGGACTTAAATATATTGAAGATAATAATAAACAAAAAGAGTAACTAAGATAGTAACTAAGATGGCAATAAAGAATCAAGTTATATGGCTGATAAATAAGACATTAAAAAACAAGGAAAGGCAAGGAAAGGCTAAAAAAGGCAAAGCAAAGAAAAGAAAAGGTAACTAAGATGGTAACTAAGATAAAAAATATAATTATCAAGTTAAGGAAATTATAGCCTGACATTTTATTTGAAGATTTCATAATATTTATTGCGTGTTAAAAAAAGATCATTACATTTTTGGAATAGCCATTGGAATTATAGTACCAATTGTACTTTTCGGTATAATTTACTTATTGAATTTTTTGTTGATAACCATCGACATTGCAAAATTTTATCTTGACCTTCAAACCCATGTGCTCATTAGTCTATTTGGCAATCTGCTTCCCATCAGGTACTATTTTGTAAATTTAAAGTATGACAAAACCGGAAGGGGTGTATTATTGGTAACCTTTATTTTAATATTGATATTTTTCGGTTTAAAGGAACATATATTCAACTTGTAAACTCTAAGTACTCTAGGCACTTTATGAACTTTAGGCACTTTAAAATATGAAATACTACATCATAGCCGGCGAAGCATCAGGAGATTTGCATGCCTCCAATTTAATGAAGGAGTTAAAGAAGAAAGATTCTTCAGCTGAGTTCAGATTTTGGGGTGGAGATTTGATGGAAAATCAGGGTGGTGAATTGGTAAAACATTACAGAGACCTTGCGTACATGGGATTCGTCGAAGTTGCCCTGAATATTCGTACAATTCTTGGGAATATCAAATTTTGTAAAGAAGACATCATCAACTATAAACCGGATGCTTTGATTCTTATTGATTATCCTGGTTTTAATTTGCGTATTGCTGAATTCGCACACAAAAGCGGATTGAAGGTTTTTTATTATATCTCACCCCAGGTATGGGCCTGGAAAAAATCGAGGGTTCATAAGATTAAAAAGTTTGTTGACAGGATGTTTGTAATCCTGCCTTTTGAAAAAGAATTCTATTCCCGATACGATTATGATGTTGACTTTGTTGGCCATCCACTCTTGGATATGATCGAATTACTTCCCCCAACGGATAAAAATGCATTTCGGGAAAAAAACCAATTATCAGAAAAACCAATTATTTCGATACTACCAGGAAGCCGCAAACAAGAGATCCGTAAAATACTTCCAATTATGCTTTCCGTTATCAAAACTTTCCCGGATTATCAGTTTGTTGTAGCCGGGGCTCCATCATTGGAAAGGTCGTTTTATGAGAAGATCATTGGTAATGCTGAAGTGAAATTGATTGAAGGGAAAACACATACACTCCTTCAAAATACCTATGCTGCAGTGGTTACTTCCGGCACGGCCACCCTTGAAACCGCCTTATTTGAAGTTCCCGAAGTGGTTTGTTACAAAGGCAGTTTTATTTCATACCAGATTGCCAGAAAAGTTATTGACCGGAGCATGATAAAGTTTATTTCATTGGTAAATTTAATAATGGATAAGGAAGTTGTAAAAGAACTTATTCAAACGAATCTTAATACCATCAATTTGATAAAAGAGCTTAAGAAATTAACCTCTGATATAAATTACAGGGAAAATCTAACCAATGATTATATAGAGCTAAAGGAGAAACTTGGTGGATTTGGCGCATCACAAAAGACAGCGGGGATCATTGTGGATTTAGTGCAAAATAACTAAAATGGCAATCAAAGATAAAATCGTTCTTGTTACAGGTTCTACAGACGGTATAGGCAAACAAACGGCAATTGACCTTGCAGAAATGGGTGCGCATGTGATTGTCCACGGCCGTAATGAAAATAGAGCCAGGGATGCGATGCAGGATATTATAGCGCTTACTGGTAATGATAATTTACATTTTGTAGTTGCTGATCTTTCATCATTTTCACAAATCAGGAAAATGGCAGATGCAATCTACCGGCATTTTGATAAAATCGATGTGTTGATCAATAATGCCGGAGTTTATAAAACTCAAAGAGAATTGAGTGAAGATGGATATGAATTAACTTTTGTCATAAACCATCTTGCTCACTTTTTACTTACCAATCTTTTATTAGACCTGATCAAAAAGTCCGATTACAAGCGAATTATTAATGTCGCTTCTCAGGCACATGGCAGCAGCCTCGAATTTGACAATCTTCAGGGTGAAGAATACTATGATGGTTACGATGCTTATTCCCGGTCGAAATTGTGCAATATTATGTTTACTTACACACTTGCACGAAAGCTGGAGAGGACTGGAATTACAACCAATGTTCTGCATCCGGGTGTGATCAGTACAAAATTATTGCATGAAGGTTTTGGTATGGAGGGAACTTCTATAGAATCAGGGTCGAAAACAAGTATATACCTCGCATCATCCGATGAAGTGACAAATGTTTCAGGCAAATATTTTGTAAACAAAAGAGAAAGCAATTCTTCTGAAATATCTTATAACACTCAGTTACAAAAACAACTTTGGGAAGCAAGTGAGAAAATGACAGGTCTTAGTTTTAAAGTATCAAGATAATCTCATTCCAAATATTATAATGCCATCCTTCTTCAAATTTTAATTGTTTTGATCGTCAATTAATTCTACTAATACAACATATGTAATACCGATTGTATTTTAAAATGCGCTGGAAGTGCTTTTTAAAATTTACAATGGTTAATGCCGATACATAATCAAAGTACTATAAGAAATGGAATGAGCTTATAGCACATTTTGATTAGTAATCGGTATAAATTATTGATTGTTAATATAAATAATCATTTTTTTCCTGCTTTTAGTGCAACTAAAATGCGCCCCTTTGTGTCAGATTTTATGAAGATGAAAAAATGATTCAATAGGTATAATTTAAAGATTTTGAAGAGAGATGAGATTATTGAAAACAAGTGATCGGGAACATGCTGCTTTAAAAGTGATTAACAGACACAAAGGAAAACGAATTGTCTATGAAACTTATAAGATTAAAGATCCTGATATGGCAGAAAAATATATAAAATTTATTGCCAGAAACAGAGGTGCCATGTATATTTCATGGGACAAAGAGCGGAAAAGATTTGTAGCATAATCTGTGATTATACCAATTTATCCAATATCATTTATGATTTACTGAGGTACCTGACTGTCAGCATCCTGATTATCGTACCAGATGTAATTTTTGTCCGTATTATTAATCTCAAGGTTCAGATTCAAATCACCAGCTTTATAACCCTTTGTTCCTGCCTCTGATTGCCACAACAATTTATCTTCTGAATTAATTATTCCATCTGCATTGCTGTCTCCACCTGTCATACCCCAAATATCTTCAGCGATTTCTTTATGACCGGATGCTCCACCATAAGCATTTGCTTCCCCGGATATAAAATTGTATGAATAAATACCATCTGTTTCAATTAGTGATTGAGCAGACATTACGGCAAGGTGATTGCGATGATAAATTACTACAAACAAATTATGTTGGATGGGTTCATAAAATTGAAGCATTGAATTCCCTGTTATGTCAACAACAGTTCCGTCTTTCAGTACAAAAGCAGCTTGCCTTGAAATTACCGATTCGGGTGTTGCTAAAGAAGCATCTGTTGTATCACGTAACTCCACAAGTATCCAATCAACTGCATCTATGGGTGGTGAAATGACATTTTCAGTTCCAAAATAATTCCAGGGTTCTGTATTGAAGGGTTGTAATGTAGGGATCACCCCGGCAGTGTTTAATTCAGTATACATTTCCGTTTCATAAAATGCACCTTCTAAAAAAACATCTGCTTCCAGATTCAGATAATAAATATTCGGTAGTTCAGGTGTTGGGGAATGCATATTTACCCAGACATGTTCTCCATCGGGATACCTACCGAAAGAGATGTCAGATGATTGTTCACCAAAAGTCAAGGTGTCAATTACGGTGTTTTCGAGAAGACTAAATAAACCAATTTCTTCACCATCTTTCGATAATTTAATATTTACATGTAAAACACCATTTCCCAGGTCTTTATCAGCCCACAACACAAGGTAATCATCGGGGAAGATTGATGTGGAATCCGGTTGCGTGGTTGGAATCATGTACTGGTTTGGTTCTGCAAGGTCATCAGTGATGAATAATCCTCCAATATCAACTATTCCCGAACCACCATTGTATATTTCAATCCAGTCATCAAAATCACCTTGAGGGTCAGAAATAAAACCATCATTATCCGCCATAAACTCATTGATATAAATATCACTAATTACAGTTGATTCCTCAAATATTGCAGAAATTGTTGAATCACTGATAATGATTATCGAAGTTGAATGATTATTTGATATTCCTTCCCACTCAACAAACTGGTAACCCGGCCTGGCAATCGCTGTTATCTGTAATGGGACATCTTCAAAATATGCACCACTAAAACCACTATCAGGGACATGAACATTGTTAATAAAAATCAATCCCTCTTCTTCACTGAAATTTACTGTTAAATTTGAATATGAAGTCAAACCAAATTCTGACATAATATAAGATCGCATATATTGAGGCCGGGAGTTGGCAAAACTATTTACATACATAGTAAGGCTTGTTCCCCACCTCGCAGCATGTTTGGCTTTTTCCGATTCAATCTCCTGATTGATGCTATTGGCAATATCAATTACTCTCTGAGGATCAAAAGTAATGTTTAGATGACTTGCAAATTGTTGAATAAACTGATACTTAAATTCGTCATTTTCTAAAAGTTTTCTGAAAAGGAATGTAGAATATGGAGGGTTTGGCCACGAGGGGCCATTGGGTTCGGTTGCATATGCCAGTGAGTTTCTGCTGGCAAATTCAAACGCATTATCAATATCATACAATATCCATCGCCAAATGCCATTTATTGTTTTAGGCCGCCAGTATTTAATATTGTTAGCCGGCCAATCAACATTTGATGAATATATCTCGGTAATTTGATAATTTATGTATTCATCAATTTCCATTTGTGTTTTTATATATTCATAATTTTCATCAAGCGACATATCATTTTGCTCCAGGAAATTTAACATTTCGGTATAATGAATGGTATCACCCGAATTGGCGTATGCCAGTCCGTGTTCAATAAAATCGATATTATCAGGATCCAAACCATGGTTTGATTCGGGATAATAACTATCCAGCTTTTCGCGCATGCTGTAAATACCCCAGTACTCACCGTTTAAAAACAGAACTGCCGGTTCATAGGCCTGATCGTCTACATTAATATCATCTGCAATTACACTTTGCATCATAACATCATTTAACTTTAGATGAGCAGAACCCCTTTGACCTCTGTTTCTTAATACAAATCTTTTATAGTGTTTGCTGGGTTTGTCTTTAAAAAGTTGATAATCCAGATAATCAGTTCCATATTTTTTTTTCATGTAAAATGAAAATGGTTTTTGATTCCCTTTCCGTGAGGCATAACCATAAATTTTTATTCCGGTTTGTATATTAAATTCAGGACTATCCTCCAGAGAAAATAGTTCTATATTTACTGGCCTTTCCCAATCCTGATTCCAGTTTTTTGGCGTGCTGGAAGCCATACCAGGAATCCCATTGACTCCTGCCACGTAAATACCAATCGTATCATCCCAAAGAAATTCCGGATTCAAAGCTACTGAAATGATTGTCAAATCAGAGTTTTCATCAATTATATAAGTGTTTGTAATAACCGGGCCGGGCAGATATACCGGATCATAAACCCTGGCTCTTAAAACTGTTGTTGAAGAGATTTCAAGAACTTCGGAATAAACAGAAGAAAGTATGTGAGGTATAGAACCGTCAAGTGTATAATGAATTTCAGCTGTTGGGGAACTTACGGTTAGTGAAATACTTTGAGTACCTGTATGTAATCCACCCTGAGAAGAAAATATTGGAGTTTCAGCTCTTGTGGTATCATTGTATGATGGTGTATTATTTGGTAATCCGGGCGTTGGCTCTGAAAAATAAACCCATTGCGATGGTAAATCTGAGTCCCTGCCATATGATACATCGGCCAGTTGTTCTCCATATGAAATCGAATCAATGATAACTCCGGCAGGACTGACCAGTGCAATTTCATCTCCCTTTGTAGATAGTTTAAAGGTTAAATGATCATGCAGTACAGTGATTGAATCAAGAGTATAACCCGAAATAGTCATGAAATAATAGACAGAATTTGCAGCTATATCCATTTCATCTGCAATAAATATCCTTGATTCACCTGGTCCGATAAAAGTATTATCAGGAATCTGCCATTTGCTTAAATCGTTAAAATCATCAGTTAAAAAATACCCACCTATATTGATGGTTTCACTATCAGGGTTTTTGATCTCAAGCCAATCTGAAAAATTATAGAAATCGCCATTCATATAAGCTGAAACATTGGATGCAAGGAATTCATTAATAATGGGCTGTGAAAATACAAGGGCAGGTAAAAAATAAATAGCACAGGTAACGAAAAAACAGTACACTCTTTTCATGTTTGTTATTTAATCTAAAAAGGTTTCGTTTTTACAAAGATACAAAAACCTGTAATGGCTTTTTGAATTTGTAATAGAAAAGCTAAATTGCTATTTTTGTAATAAAAAGTTAAATGCACTAATAAATATCAAGGAAATAACGTTTATACACTCTTTGGCTAAAAACATTTCATATAACAATCTTGACAAGCATCTATTTGAGCAATTGTTCCATGAGCATTTTGTTCCGTTGTGCAATTTTGCCAATAGCTTTGTATATGACCTGGATGAAGCCAAGGAAATTGTGCAGGAAGTTTTTACCAACCTCTGGCTGAAAAAGGAAGAGATCACAACGGAGAAATCAATTAAGTCATATTTGTACACTTCCGTTAGAAACCGCTGCCTGAATTTTATCCGCGACAATAAAAAATTCCGAAGTCAATTGTTGGACCTGGATACTGCCGGATTTGATATGGCTTATGACAGTGATCCCTCAGGAATTTCTGAACTGGAAGACAAAGTTGAGAAGGCGATCAATAGTTTACCCGATAAGTGTGCTGAAGTTTTTAAACTGAGCAGGTTTGAAGAAATGAAATACAAAGAAATAGGAGATAAACTCAACATTTCGGTAAAAACCGTAGAAGCCCAGATATCAAAGGCTTTGAAACATCTAAGGGAGGAATTGAAAGATTATATTACAATATTGATTTTGTTTATTTTAAAAATGTTCTAAAAACTTGAATATTCTAATAAGGGGAAAACAGTTTTTATGTGTATAGTTTATACAAAGAGATGAAAAATGACAACAACCATATTGATTATGCCGGATTAATCGGAAAGTACCTTGCGAACGAAGCAAGTACTGAAGATATAAATATGCTTGAAAAGTGGGTTAGGGAGGGTGAAAAGAACAAGGACACTTTCAACAAGTATAAACAATCTTGGATTTTATCAGGTGTCAATAGAGAGAACAAGAAGATTGACGTTGAAAGTGAATGGGCAGCATTAAGTTCAAAATTGTTTAAAAATCGAATAGAACCTGCACCATCACCAAAAGTTAGAAAGCTACAACCAGGTATCCCGTTGTTCTTTAAGATTGCTGCCGCAGTTGTAGTATTATTTGCTACTACATTTTTTCTTTATAATTTCTTCCTGAAGCCAGGCACAGAGAATATGATGGCCACAAATCTTATTGAAACTGAAACATTATCCGACGGGACCATCATCACATTAAACCGGAATTCAACTTTGTCCTACCCAAAAGAGTTTAAAAAGGGTATCAGGAAAGTTAAACTAACGGGAGATGCATTCTTTGAAGTGGATCACAATAAAAACCAGCCCTTTGTTATCGAATCTCAAAATATTGAAATTGAAGTTTTAGGCACTTCATTTTATGTGGACTCGCATGAAGATAATTCAACGGTTGAGGTTGTTGTGAACTCCGGAGGTGTTGCATTAAGATCAGACAAGGAAAATCAAATTATATTAAAAGCCGGAGACAAAGGAATTTTTGATAAAAAAACGGGACAATTGTTCAGGGCGAAAAACACTGATGTGAATTATAATTCCTGGAAAACCAAACTGTTGGTTTTTGATGATACCAAACTAGTCGAGGTTGTTGATAAACTGAATGAGGTTTATAGTACAAATATTGAAATTATCAATCCTGAAATTAATAATTGTCGAATTACTGTTACCATTGATAATATGACCATTGAGGCAGTTATAAATATTTTAAGGGAAACACTTGATATAGTCATTGAGAAGCATGATAATGGATATTTCATATCAGGTGAGGGATGTATAAATGAATCAGGAATGTTAATTTGAAACCATAAAGCGCCATATCTGTAAAATATTTACCAGTAAAAATCAATTCTCGAATATAGTTTGAGTGATTTATCACGCAAAGACGCAAAGACGCAAAGGTCTGGACTGAGACAGTTTAATGTGAAAACGCTTTTGAATTATGAAATTAAGTATTTTACACATTTATTGCTAGTTTGTTTTTTCTCTGCGACTTAGCGAGAGATTTTATGAATAATACAGGTTAGGAATGGCAAGGAAATTTTATAGTTTATTTGTTTTTTTCCTGTGTGTATTTTTTTGGAATTTATTATCCGGGCAGGATATTGATCTCTCCAAAAAGATTACTTTGGAATTGCGGGACGTTTCTGTTGAGGATGCGCTGAATGAAATTACCCTTCAATCCGGCATTAGTTTTTCCTATAGCTCAAATGTTATCGATCCTGATGAAAAAATTTCATTATCAGCCAAAGATGAACCGGTTGAAGATGTTTTATACAGTTTGATCCAGCAATTGGGACTGGACTATTCAGTCGTTGAAAATAAAGTAGTCATTAAAAAGCCTAAAAAAAGAAAATCAACTGATAAAAAAGACAATAAGGGCAGGTTTACGATTAATGGCTACATCAAAGACAAGGTGACCGGTGAGAGCCTGATTGGGGCAACTGTGCGGATCAGCGGGACAAGTACCGGAACCATCTCCAATTCCTACGGTTTTTATTCTCTTTCATTACCCGAAGGAGAACATGACATTGAGTTTTCATACATCGGGTATTTAAAGAATACCCAAATCATTAATTTGAATAAGAACATCAGATTCAATTTAAGCCTTGGCTATAATTTGGAATTGTTGAAAGAGGTAACTATCATCGCTGATGAAACGCTGGAAATGCTGGAAAAAAGCCAGATGAGCCAGATGAAGATTGTTCCGCAGAATATTTCAAAAATGCCTGAATTTGCCGGAGAGGTTGGATTGATAAAAACCCTGCAAACATTGCCCGGAATTAAAACCCATAGTGACGGATCAGCCTTTTTCTTTGTTCGTGGTGGCAGTAAGGATCAGAATTTAATTCTCATTGATGAAGCCCCGGTTTATAACCATGCGCACTTGTTCGGTTATTATTCGGTTATCAATCCTGATGTGGCCAAAGACATTAAAATTTATAAAGGAGATATGCCGGTTAGTCAGGGCGACAGGTTGTCTTCCATTATCGATATACGCACCAAAGAGGGAAATTTAAACCGATTTGAAATAAATGGAATGCTCAATCCATTTATTTACAAGCTTTCACTCGAAGGTCCGTTTGCAAAAAAGAAGAGTTCGTTTTATGCATCCTTCCGTCATTCCAATTTTAATTGGCTTTACAGAAATGCTGCCCCAAACCGGAACTTGTATCTTTATGATCTTACCGCCAAAGCCAATATCAGAATTAGTAAGAACGACAGGATTTATTACTCTTTTTTCTACGGCAAAGACAACTTGATGAATACTGAAACAGGCAGTGAAGGCGGCATCCGGTGGGACAATTTGGCATCCACACTCCGATGGAATCACATTTACAATAAAAAGCTATTCTCCAATACTATGATATTTGGAAGCCGTTATAATTATGAACTTTTAAGTAGCGAAACCATCTGGAATTCAGCGATTCAAAATATTAATTTCAAAACGGATTTCACCTGGTATATGTCGCCCGAGAATAATTTTAAATTTGGTTTTAACCTGAACTTCCAAAATTTCACTCCGGGTAACCTTACCTACGACACAACTTCATTTTATATTTCACAGGTACCAAAGAATAAATCAAGACAGACTGTTTTTTATGCAGATAACGAATATGATATTACAAGCAAACTTTCACTTCGTGCCGGCTTCAGGTTACCTATCTGGACCAACGTTGGCCCGACAACAGTATTTATGTTTGATGAGGATTATAATGTGAGTGACACCTTAGTATTTGAAGAAGGAGATGCGTATAAAACCTTTGTAAATTTTGATCCGAGAATAAGTTTAAAATACAGGCTCGACAGTACATCTTCAATCAAGTGCAGCTATGGTATTAATCACCAATATGTTCAATTGATATCAAATTCCATCAGTCCTTTTACGTCGCTTGAAGTTTGGCTCCCATCCGGAACGAACATTAAACCGCAACGTGCTGATCAGGTTGCATTGGGCTATGTAAAATATTTTCATAAGTCTCATTTTGAATTTACGGCAGAAGCCTATTATAAATACATGAGAAACCAGATAGATTATGAACCACATGCCAACCTGCTTTTAAATCCGCTCATGGAAGGAGAACTCAGGTTTGGGGATGCATGGTCGTATGGATTAGAGATAATGTTTAAAAGAACACAGGGTAAGTTGACCGGCTGGCTGGCATATACCTGGTCGAGGACTTTTAAGAAAATCGAAGGGTTGAATAATAATGAACCCTTTCCGGCATTTTACGACAGGCCTCATGATTTTTCCATTTATTTATCCTGGCAGGTTTCAAAAAGATCGAACCTGTCAGCCACATGGGTTTATTATACCGGCTCGGCTATAACCACACCCATCGGATATTATGATTACCAGGGATATTCGGTTCCATTGTATGGAGAAAAAAATAATGACCGGCTGCCGGATTACCACCGTTTGGATTTATCCTATAACTTAAGACTGAATAGGCGGGAAAGAAGGTTTGTGCACAGCCTCACATTTGCAGTTTACAATTTCTACAATCAGGAAAATCCGGTTTCCATAAACTTTAACAAGATGGAAACAAAAAATGGTGAATTTGTTGTTCCTGCCGATATTTACGGAACACATGAAATTGTGACCACACAAAAATACTTATTGGGCGTCATGCCTTCGATAACATACAAATTTAAAATATAGAAATGATTTTTCACGCAAAGACGCGGAGACGCAAAGACGCAAAAAGTTTAGTTGATATTAAAAAATATGCTGACTCACATAAAAAGGAATATATGGAATAAGGGACCTTATTGGAAAATATCTTTTTCGATAATTCAGAACTATTTCTTGGTGAAGTCTTTGCGCCTTAGCGCCTTGGCGAGAGAATAAAAAATAATTAAATTTTAGTTATGCGGTTCAAATTCAACATACTTATTTTGGTTTTTATTTTTGGATTATTCTCCTGTGAAAAAAAGATAGCATGGGATATTCCTGAAACGGAGTTTAATACCATAGTTGTGGATGCTTTATTAACAAATGAGTACAAATTCCAGGAGATAAAACTTTCGCTGCCAAGGAATGATATCAACGATACTACACCACCGGCAACAGGAGCAACAGTGAGTATCAGTGATGGAATTGATTCCCTGAGTTTTACAGAAAGCGCTGAACATCCGGGATTATATATTAGTGAAGAGAAAACTACTGCTATTATTGATAAAGAGTATTACTTGACAGTTGAGTACGAATCTGAAATTTATGAGGCTGAAACTTACTTAGTGCCGGTATATACAAGTAACAGACTGTATTATACACCGGTTGAAGGTTCGGATATTTTGTATGAAATTAAATGGATCGCCCCTGAATACTCAACCTATGAACAGGCCATGTACGAAATTATAATAGACTGGTCATACTTGGTAGGAGGAAATCCCGAAGACACAGTAACCAGGGCCAAGATATTCCATTATACTTTAAATACGGTTGATGTTAGTTATACCATTTTCCCACAGGATAAAGAAAAAGTATATTTCCCGCTATACAGCATTATCATTGAACGAAAATATTCCTTGACAGATGAACATGCTGCCTATGTCCGTGCCTTGATTGCAGAAACGGAATGGCAGGGCAGTTTGTTTGAAGAAGCACGTGGTAATCTCCCTACCAATATTAGCAACGGAGGTCTGGGCTTTTTTGCTGCAAGCTCAGTGATTGCGGATACGATGATTGTGCAGTAATATTATAAACATCATTATAGTAGCTGAATTCCGCTAAATTTTTTTATAGCAGAATTCTGCTATGTATTGGCTTTAAAAGTGTGTTTTCTTTATAAGCAATTATTTAGATAAATGCAGGTCGAACTTTGCAAGCATTTTAAAATTTGAATTGATGAAAATACTTCTTAATTTTATCCTGCTTTAAGTCTGTAAAACATTTAAAAAAGTGCATCATGAAAATAGTTGTGCAAATAATATTTCTGATTTTCTTTCCTTTAGCCTTATCAGCCCAAACCTGGACCAACCCCGTGAACATCTCCCCCAACCTCCCCGGCCTTGACAACCAGCCCGACCTATGCATTGATAAAAACGGAACCCTCCATTGCGTTTTTACCCATAAGCTCGAAAGCAACTGGCGAAAAATATACTACTCCAAATCAACCGATGACGGAGCCACCTGGACAACCCCCGAAGATATTTCATTGAACCCTGACATTTCACTAATGAACCCCCACATCGTTTCTGATACAAACAACAAACTATATGTAACCTACGACTACAACACCGGAAACCCTGCCATGACCCTTATTTATCTTAAAACCTTTGACGGAAACCAATGGAGCGAACCTTTTGTAGTTTCGGAAGGGATGTATAATTCTGATCATAACCTGATATATATCGATAACAACAACAGGATATATGTTTTTTGGTTTTATAATAATAAATTAATGTATTACAGGTATTTTGAAAACAGTTACTGGAGTGATACCATTTG
>JAUVJI010000063.1 GCA_030596605.1 Bacteroidales bacterium | reverse complement strand
GTTTTTGAGCATACACCTAAATAGGTGAAAAAACACGAGACCTGCAAGTGATTGCAGGTCTTATTTTTCAACAACTTATCGTTTACTATTAATAATTCCTTGCGGAATTAAGGAGTCCACTCCAAAAAGTCATTTTTGACAGAATAATGGTATAATGGAAATTTGGAATGCTGGAATAATGGGGGAGCCAATATTCCATTCTTCCAATATTCCAAAGCGATGGACTTTTTAGAGTAGGCTCTTTATTAATTGTTAAATCACGTTAAAAAAATGTTAATGTTGAAATATTTTATAAGAAATTCAATTAATTTGCGTTTACCTGATTTAAAAGTAAAAGAAGTTACTTTAAAGATTTCCTGTTTGAAATAAAGAATAATTTCCAAGAGAGGGAAGATTGAAAATGAAGCAATACATGCGTAATAAATTAATATTGAATAAATTAATGCAAATGGCATGTGTTTGGATTTGTGGGTTCGTTATTATAACCAACCGGAGTCTTTAAAACATGTTGATTTTAGATTTAAAAAAATAGATCATGCTTAAATACACTGAGACCGTTTTACAGAAAGTTAGCTTTAATAAAGATTTGTTTAAAAAGGAATTAAGAAAATCTTTAAAGTGGTTAAAAAAGGAAGAGATCAATGTTCTTAAAACCTGGTGCGTCCTTAATTTTGGAGCGATCTATATGGATGTCATCAATGAGGTGTTCAAATAGTAAAATAATTTACTCATTATCTGCAGCGAACCATTCAGCATAAGAAGTCGCTGTTTCCCGTAGCCTTAAACTGAACAGTTTCATATGTTCAGGAAGTTCCTTCGAAATCTTTTCTGCAAAATCGCCTACAATATTTTCACTGGTCGGCTGAAAATCCACAAAAATTACCTTATCAAATAATTCTTGTTTTAGGTTAAAACTATCCTTGGGTGTTTTACTATTTAAAACCAGTGCATGATCGAATATATCAACGACTGTTTCTTTTACGATTTTTTTTAGGTCACCAAAATCGATCACCATTCCTAATTTAGGATTTGTTGCATTTTCGATTGGTTTACCAATTACAGTAACTGACAATCCGTAAGAATGCCCGTGAACATATTTGCATGAGCCATCATAACCCAGTAGGGCATGGGCCATTTCGAATGTGAATTCTTTTGTAACACGAATATTCGCCATCATTCTTAGATATTAATCCGATGCAAATTTAGAACAAATTGATCAAAATATATGTTTTACTATTTTTTTAGAAAAATCAAATGATGCTGATTGCGGCATCCTTGTTCCAATCATTATTCCCCTTGAAGAATAATAAAAAATATTCTTCATTTCTCAAATAGTTATAAAAAAGATACTAAATTTGTATTAAAACAGTATAAAAAATATACCAATAGTACCTGAATTTATATTTGATAAAAACAAAAGTTTGACAAATAAAACAAATCATGGCATTGATTTTAATGAAGTTCAAAGAATATGGGAAGATGTTGACAGGTTGGTAATTTCTGCCAAGGTAGTCGACGAAGCTCGACATTTAATTATAGGAAAAATAAAAAATAAATATTGGTCAGCGATTTATACTTTAAGAGATGATCCGGTTACTGGATAAAGAGTCGAAAAGACTAGGGATTACCCGTCAGTCCATTATCAAAATTTGGATTGCAGAAAAGTTGAAAGAAGCTACTCAATAAAGAAATTATTTGTATGAAATACATCGGAGCACACGTAAGTGCATCAGGTGGTGTGGAAAATGCACCGGTTAATGCCCACAATATCGGAGCAAAAGCATTTGCTTTATTTACAAAAAACCAAAAGCAGTGGTTTTCAAAAGCATTGACTGAAGATAATATCAGGCTTTTTAAAGAAAATTGTGAAAAATATGGTTATAAACCTGAGCATATCCTTCCGCATGATAGTTACCTGATCAACCTGGGCAATCCTTTCGAAGAAAATTTAAAGAAATCAAGAAGTGCATTTCTGGATGAAATGCGAAGGTGCGAATTGCTTGGGCTTGACCGGCTAAATTTTCATCCCGGTTCACACTTAGAACAAATTTCAGAAGAAGAATGTTTGGATAAAATTGCTGAATCTATCAATATCACCCTCGATAAAACAAAAGGCGTTACAGCTGTTATTGAAAACACAGCCGGACAGGGCACTAATCTTGGATATAAATTTGAACACCTGAAATACATCATTGATAGGGTGGAGGACAAAAGCAGGGTAGGGGTGTGCCTCGATACCTGTCATTCATATACCGCAGGTTATGATATTAAATCAGAAGAAGGTTACAAAAAAACATTCGAAGAATTTGATAGGATTGTTGGATTCAGCTATCTGAAAGGTATGCATATCAATGATTCAAAAAAAGATCTGGCTACCCGAGTTGACAGACACGACAATCTGGGCAAAGGCTTTTTAGGAGAAGATGTTTTTGATAGAATAATGAATGACCCCCGTTTTGATAATATTCCTTTGATACTTGAAACCCCTGATAACAGTTTATGGGAGCAGGAAATTAAATGGCTGTATAGCCTGATTAATGTAAGAGTTTAATAGGATATAAATGTATAAAGGTAATACGTTATTGCAAATTCATAATATCTCCGAAGGAGTCCTATGGATCTTCGGACAAATGATCCCCGCATGCCCAAACAAAATCTTCAGGGCGGCGAGCAGGAAAGTGTAAATTACAAAGTGGGTAAAAATGCAAAATAAAAAATAATCAAAATATAAGGTGTAAAGTGTTTAATTCTAACTTTTAACAAAAAAAATAGTAACTTTAGGGATTCAAAACACAGTATCTGATTAGTAACATATATAGATTATCAGTTAGATGATTAATAGGTTCTTCAAAAAATCAGAATTAAAGTCGAAGTTGTTTTTGCCTCTGTTTCTGTCAACATTGGTTTATATGACTTTGATGATTTTGATAACCCGATATATGCTTACTAATACCTTTAATAACGATACGGATAAGTTGATCACTTCCAAATTGAATGGTTTTAATAAAATCTGTGATGAGTTCAGTACAAAAGCCTTATATGCTGCAACCCTTTGTGCTCAATATGATTTTGTACATGAAGCATATAATGTTTATTACAAAACCCTGAATATCGATTCCGCCTCCATGATTATTGAAGCTCAGATGAAAAGGATTACAAAAGATATAGAGGCCAATACAAGGTTACAACCAAGAATCCATTACCATTTACCGCCAGCCATGTCATTTATCAGATGCTGGTCTGAAACCAGGGGAGACGATATTTCGGCTTTCAGGAAAACTGTTTTACAGGTAAGCAAAACACAAAACCCGGTAAAGGGTATTGAAACAGGCAGAGGAGGGTTTGTGGTCAGGGGTGTTGCCCCAATTTTTTCTGATGCAGGTGATTATTTGGGATCTGTAGAGGTATTTTTTGGGATCAACCTGCTGGTTGAACAATTAACGTCCAATGATGACGAAGAGTTTTCAATATTTATGGATACCACCCTGTTACCAATTTCTACCCGGTTTCTTGAGGATTCTGCCTCAAACATTCTTTTAGAAAATGACATTATTGGCGAATATGTTTTTGTCGAGAAAACTGAAAATTTCATATTATCCAATCTGAATGATGACGTTTTATCCTGCGATACTGTAAGGTATGCCGGTATTTGTATTTTCCAGGAAGGAAATTATAAATATGCACTGATACCGATTTTGAATTTTTCCGGCGAAATGGAAGGGGTAGGCGTATTACAGGTTGATATTAAGGACTATATTGCTAATCTTAACAGGATAACCGTGGCGGTTTCGTTTGTTGCTTTTTTATTGATCCTTTTAGTAATTTTTACAAACATCAGGGCGATTAATAAACTGGTTCTTAAAAGGATATTCCGGGCTGACAGGTCTTTAAAAGCTCTGGCAAAGGGTAATATTTCATCAGATATTGAGGTGCTATATAAAGATGAAATCAGTAATATGGAATCTTCCCTTAATGTGTTAAATAAATTCATTTCTAAAAACACAGATTTTGCCGTCAACCTGGGACAGGGAAAGTTTGAGCAAGATTATAAGCCGCTTGGGGAAGAAGACATGCTTGGGAATGCGTTGGTTCAAATGAAAGATAATTTGCACCATTATTCAAATGAATTGGAAAACAAGGCGAAAGAATACCGGAAATTGTATGAGACATATGCCGAGCAAAACAAACTGCTGGTTGAAAGTGAAGAGAAATTCAGGGAATTATCAAACCTGACTTTTGAGGGTATCATCATACATGACATCGGGATAATCATGAATACCAATCATTCCTTCGAAAAAATGATTGGGATGACCAAAGATGAGTTGATCGGGAAGGATATTATAAAAATAAGTTTTCCTGAAAAATATCATAAACTAATCAGGGAGAAATTACAGCTTGAATATGCCGAACCATACGAACTGGAAATGCAAAGAAAAGACGGGACATTGATTCCCATTGAGGTAGAGTCGAGAAAAGTAATTTATAATGGCAAAGTAGGAAGGGTTACTGCTATCAGGGATATTACCGAAAGAAAAAAATCGGAAATAGAAATCAGAAAATTATCTACAGCTATCAGGCAGGCTTTTGTTACAGTTGTAATTACTGATAGTATAGGAAATATTGAATATGTGAACCCATATTTTGAAAAGTTGACCGGGTTTTCATTTGAGGAGATTAAAGGAAAAAATTCAAACATACTTGCGACAGGGAAAACAAAACCGGAATCATATAAGGATCTTTGGGATACTATTATAGCAGGAAAAACCTGGGAGGGAGAGTTTATTAACAGGAAAAAGAGTGGGGAAGAGTATATTGAACGGTCGATAATCACACCTGTTAAGGATGAAAACAACAACATCACAAATTTCATTGCGGTTAAAATGGATATTACCGACCAGAAAGAGATTGAAAAATTCATGATCAGGGCTAAAGAAAAGGCCGAAGAAAGCGACCGTCTTAAATCTGCTTTCCTGGCTAATATGTCGCATGAGATTCGGACTCCTATGACTAGTATTATTGGATTTTCTCAAATGTTGGATGTGCCTGATCTTAGTGATGAACAAAAGAAGGAATTCCTTGATATCATAAAAAACAGTAGTTACAGACTTTTATCGATCATTGATGATATTATTGACATATCGAAAATTGAGGCCGGACAGATTGAATTAAGGAATACCAAAACAAATTTAAACCGCCTGATAGATGAACTGTATAAAACGTTTAAACTTCGGGCACACGGTAATAAAGTCGACCTGCAGGTGAGCTATGGCCTGCCTGATGACCAGTGTGTTATTTTTATCGATACTACTAAACTGAACCAAATACTGACCAATCTTATTAATAATGCCCTGAAGTTTACTGAAAAAGGTTATATAAAGTTTGGCTATGAATTAAAAGTTGATTTTTTGGAGTTTTTTGTTCGTGATACAGGAATTGGAATTAGCAAGGATCAGCAGGATTATATTTTCGAGCGGTTCAGGCAGGTAGAACTTACGGCAACCAAACGCTTTGAGGGTACCGGCCTTGGCTTACCGATCTCAAAAGCTTTTGTTGAAATAATGGGAGGGGAAATCTACGTTGACTCCAGGTTGAATGAAGGCTCCATGTTTTATTTTACCATTCCTTACAAACCGGGAAAGATGGTCAGCAAGCGGCCAGATGATGCCAAAAAACAGGAAACTGATCTTACGGGAAAAACAATTTTGGTGGTGGATGATGAAATTGTTAACCATGAATTGTTCCAACTGCTCTTACGAAAAACCGGTGTAAAGCTGAAATATGGAGTCAATGGCCAGGAAGCAGTGGAAGTCTGTGAAAAATCACCGGAAATTGATCTGGTACTGATGGATATTAAAATGCCTGTGATGAATGGTTATGAGGCAACGCGAAAGATAAAAATAATAAGGCCGGGATTACCCATAATAGCTCAAACTGCATTTGCTTTTGCTGATGAAGAACAGGAAGCCTATAATGCAGGTTGCAATGATTATATTTCAAAACCAATTAAAAAGGATTTACTGATAGCAAAAATTAAAGATTTATTCGGGAACTAACAGATTCTCATCGGCAATACCATATTTTTATAATTCGTAGAAAATATCAGTTAATTTTTTAATCTCTAAAATATCCCTGCCCGCCATTCCACTACCTGTATATATCGGAAATGTGGCTCTTTTTTTATTCTAATACTATTTCTTTTTCGAAATGCGCCATTATTGTGCATATTATAATTCAAAATGATTATAAATAAGTTCTTCTGTTGAAATTTTATTTCTTAACTAAGTGGCATATAACAAAATAAAAAGTTTATTTTAGCTGCTTATTATTACATGTAGGTTCTGAATCAGAATAATCATTGACAAATATCAATATTCGAATATATACAGTTTAAGTACTTTTTATAATTTAGCGTCCTCAAATATATCTAGTATAGATTTATATAATAAAAAAGATATACAATTAATATGTCAGTATCAATAAAGATCAGAAAGGGCCTTGACATCAAATTGCTTGGAGAAGCAGAAAAAAAGATCACTGAAGTCACTTCTGATAAATTCGCCCTGAAACCACCTGATTTCCACGGAGTTTTTCCAAAGTTATTTGTTAAGGAAGGGGATTCAGTCAAAGCAGGTACTCCTGTTTTTTTTAACAAATACAGAGACAATATCATTTTTACTTCTCCGGTAAGCGGTACAATTACAGAAATACACAGGGGGGCAAAAAGGAAAATGCTGGAAATACACATTGAAGCAGATGGGAAGATAGAGCATGAATCATTTGGAACAGGTGACCCAGGTTCAATGACAAAAGAGCAAGTTACTGAAAAATTGCTTAAAAGCGGTATCTGGTCTTATATTCGTCAACGTCCTTATTCCATCATTGCCAATCCGGAAGACGATCCTAAAGCTATTTTTATTTCAGCTTTTGATTCTGCACCATTGGCTCCTGATATTGATTTTCTAATTAAAAATGAAGCAAAAGAATTTCAGGCAGGTTTGGATGCCATTTCCAAACTTACAAGTGGAAAAATTCATCTGAATGTCAGGGAGGGAAAAACTGCATCCAATACTTTCCTCAAGGCAAAAGGTGTTCAGGTAAATCGATTTGCAGGCCCGCATCCGGCAGGGAATGTTGGCGTACAGATCCACCACATTGATCCGATAAACAAAGGGGACATTGTTTGGTATTTGAATCCACAAGACTTAATCGTTATAGGCAAATTATTCCTTGAAGGAAAATATGATGCCTCCAAAATTATTGCTTTAACCGGTTCTGAAGTTACAAATCCACAATATTATAAAGTGGTAAGTGGTTGCTCCATATTGCCAATGCTTGAAAATAATCTGAAGTCAACAAATTCAAGGTATATCAGTGGTAATGTGTTGACTGGTAAAAAAGTTGATAAAGACGGATACCTGGGATTTTATGATAACCAGCTTACTGTGATACCGGAAGGAAATTATTATGAGTTTTTTGGCTGGGGTATGCCACGGTTCGACAAATTCAGCTTCTCAAAATCATTTTTCTCCTGGTTAACACCCAATAAAAAATATAAACTCGATACCAATTTAAATGGTGGTCACAGGGCATTTGTACTCACCGGTGATTATGAAAAGGTGTTTCCAATGAATATATATCCAATGCAATTATTAAAAGCAATCATGGTCAAAGATTTCGACCTGATGGAAAACCTTGGTATATATGAAGTTGATGAAGAGGATTTTGCACTTTGTGAGTTCATTGATGTTTCTAAAACAGAAATGCAAGCAACAGTGCGTGAAGGACTTGACTTCATGTTAAAAGAAATGTCATAATAAGCAAGATATTAGTATTTAGATTTTAGACTTTAGATAACAAACATCGAACTAAATAAATGAAGGTATTAAGAAAATATATTGATAAAATAAAACCGCAATTCGAAAAAGGTGGTAAGTTTGAGAAACTCCATTCCACTTTCGGTGCCTTTGAAACATTTTTATATGTACCTGATAAGGTTACATTTAAAGGCAGTCACATAAGAGATACGTTTGATTTGAAACGTGCAATGATAGTTGTGGTAGTTGCAGTGATTCCTGCGTTACTCTTTGGAATGTGGAATACAGGCTATCAGCATTTTTTATCACTTGGCGAAACCGTTGGATTCTGGGACCAGTTTTGGTATGGCTTTTTAAAAGTTCTACCTATTATTATTGTGTCTTATGTTGTTGGACTTGGAATTGAATTTGCATTTGCCCAGTATCGAGGCCACGAAGTAAATGAAGGTTACCTTGTTTCCGGTATGTTGATCCCTTTAATCGTGCCAGCGGATATCCCTTTATGGATGCTGGCTATTTCTATTGTATTTGCAGTCGTAATAGGGAAGGAAGTCTTTGGAGGAACCGGGATGAATATTTTGAATCCTGCGCTTACCGCCAGGGCATTCCTGTTTTTTGCATATCCGCAGGACATGTCAGGTGATAAAGTTTGGATATCAGATAAAGCTGATGCATACTCAGGAGCTACACCGCTTGGTGATGCCCTTGTAGGCAATTTTGATAATTTCCCTTCGGCAGCCGATATGTTTTTTGGGTTTATCCCGGGTTCAGTTGGCGAAACATCAACATTGGCAATTCTAATAGGGGCTGTAATTTTACTTTTTACAGGTATTGCAAGTTGGCGGGTGATGTTTTCGGTTTTTGCAGGCGGATATATCATGGGACTGATATTTAATTTTTTTGGTGCTAACGATTACATGAACCTACCGGCATATTATCACCTGATATTGGGAGGTTTTGCTTTTGGCGCTGTGTTTATGGCAACCGACCCGGTTACCGCTGCGCAAACAAGTAAAGGTAAATATATTTACGGCTTCCTTATCGGAATAATGGCGGTAATTATTCGTGTTGTAAACCCTGCCTACCCCGAAGGAATGATGCTCGCTATTTTACTAATGAATGTATTTGCTCCGCTAATCGATCATTATGTGGTTGAAGCCAATATTAAAAAAAGATTGAAAAGAATTAAAATAAAAACATAAGTAATTAAAAACCATATAAGATGTTCTCAAACAGATATATATTTATTTATGCCTCGGTGATGGTTATTGTTGTAGCTGCCATACTTTCTTCTGCTGCATCATTTCTAAAACCATACCAGGAAAGGAATATCCGTACCGAAAAAATAATGGAGATTTTAAAATCGGTAAATATTGATGCTGATAAAAATGAAGCCGAAGATCTTTACGATAAATTTATTGTTGAAGAACTCGCTCTAAATACGGCAGGCGAAAAAACAAGTATTTATAAAAAACAAAATTTTGAAAAAGGAGATTTAAGGCCATTCGAAATTAAACTGAAGACGGAACTGAAGAAGAAAGATTTTTTGGATGCAGGAAAAGAGGCAGAAGAACCTAATTTCCCGCTTTATATTTGTAATAAAGATGGTAAAACATTTTATATTATACCTTTGAGAGGAAAAGGATTGTGGGGGCCTGTATGGGGCAACATTGCATTGGAGGAGGATTTTAAAACCGTATTTGGTGTTACTTTCGGGCACAAGGGTGAAACTCCGGGACTTGGCGCTGAAATAGCAACTACAGATTTCCAGAAACAATTTTCCGGTAAAACAATTTTTGATGATGAATACAATTTTACATCAATTAAGGTTGTAAAAGGAGGTATTGTTACAATGCCTCAGGATCAACAAATTCACGGAGTAGATGCTATTTCCGGGGGTACAATTACATGTAATTCCGTTTCGGATATGTTAGAGGATTGTTTAAAAAATTATGAATCATACATTAAATTAAGCCTTAAGTCCTCTGACGAGTAAAACTCATTAGACGTCTTTTAAAAAATATACACACATGAGTGAAGAAAGAAAACAAAAAGAACCATTGTTCTCACCGAAAAATAAGAAACTTATATTTAATCCGTTGAGCCGGGAAAACCCTATCACTGTCCAGGTATTGGGAATATGTTCGGCTTTGGCGGTAACAGCTAAATTGGAACCGGCTTTTGTGATGTCCGTATCTGTTTTGGCAGTATTAGCATTTGCTAATGTAATTATTTCGCTGTTAAGAAATACAATTCCTCCGCGGATAAGGATCATCGTTCAGTTAGTTATTATTGCCTCTTTGGTTATTTTGGTTGACCAGGTGCTGAAAGCATTTGCCTACGACGTAAGCAAGCAACTATCAGTATTTGTTGGGTTGATCATTACTAACTGTATCATCATGGGACGTCTCGAAGCTTTTGCAATGGGCAATAAGCCCTGGCCGGCTTTTTTGGATGGAATCGGGAATGCTATCGGTTATGGATGGATATTACTTGTGGTTGCATTTTTCAGGGAATTTCTCGGTTCTGGAACAATCTGGAACTATCCGGTAATGGAAACTCTCGGAGTATATAATTTTGGTTATAAAAACAATGGATTTATGATATTACCACCCATGGCCCTTATTGTTGTTGGAATTATAATTTGGATTCAAAGATCGAGGGATAAAGAATTGGTTGAAGATAAATAGAAAGAAGACGGAAGGCAGAAGACAGGAGTCAGAAGTCGGAAAATGAAAAAAAATAAATATAGAATTACAATAAATTACAGGAGATTTTAATTATTAAAATAAGATAATCATGCAAGAACTTTTTAACATATTCATAAAGTCCATCTTTATTGATAACATGGTATTTGCCTATTTCTTAGGCATGTGTTCATACCTCGCCGTCTCTAAAACGGTTAATACTTCTTTCGGACTTGGAATTGCGGTAGTTTTCGTTTTGGGTATTACCGTACCTGTAGATTATTTACTTAATAAATACATATTAGAAGCAGGAGCTTTATCCTGGTTAGGAGAAGGATTTGCAGAAGTTGACCTTAGTTTTCTAAGTTTTATCATGTTCATTGCAGTTATTGCTTCTATGGTTCAGTTAGTTGAAATGGTTGTTGAGAAGTTTGCCCCGGCATTGTATAATTCACTCGGTATCTTTCTGCCTTTAATAGCTGTGAACTGTGCAATACTTGGAGGTTCGCTGTTTATGCAGGAAAGAGAGTATGAATCAATTGCCGAAGCTACATCTTTCGGACTTGGCTCAGGAGTTGGTTTTTTCCTTGCAATAATCGGAATTGCTGCTATACGCGAAAAAATTAAATATTCAAATGTTCCTGCTCCGCTCAGAGGACTGGGAATTACTTTTATAATTACCGGATTAATGGGAATAGCATTTATGAGTTTTATGGGAATAAAGTTGTAATGTAAAAACGAGTATATCCAGAATCTAATGTCTAATATCTAAAATCTATATAAAGAATGATATTACTTGAAGTAGGAATCGGAACAATAATTTTGACAAGCGTCATTGTATTTTTATCGGTTATTTTATTGCTTGTCATACTGTTGCTTTATGCACGAAAGAAATTAACTCCGCAGGGAGATGTAACCATTACCATCAATGAGGAAAAAGAATTGGTTACCAATCCGGGTTCAACATTGCTATCTACACTTTCTGCTGAAAAAATATTTATCCCTTCGGCTTGTGGTGGAGGTGGAACTTGTGGTATGTGTAAAGTACAGGTGCATGAAGGTGCCGGATCCATTTTACCAACCGAAACCGGATTTTTTACACGAAAAGAACAGATGAACGACTGGCGATTAGCTTGTCAGGTGAAAGTGAAAGAGGATATGAAAATTGAGGTTGCACCCGAAATCTTTGGAATTAAGGAATGGGAATGTGAAGTTATATCCAATAAAAATGTAGCAACATTTATTAAAGAATTCGTTGTTAAGCTTCCTGAAGGTGAGACACTTGATTTTAAATCGGGTGGATATATTCAGATAGGAGTACCACAATGTGTAGTTGATTTTGGAAAAGAAATTGAGGTTGATGACGAATATCGTGAAGATTGGGACAAATTCAATATGTGGAATTTGAAGATGAAAAACCCAGAACCCATCATCAGGGCTTATTCCATGGCCAATCACCCTGCCGAAGGAAACACTGTGATGTTGAATATCCGTATTGCAACTCCACCCTGGGATCGCTCTAAAAATGCATTCATGAATGTAAATCCTGGAATTTGTTCATCTTACATATTTTCACGTAAACCAGGTGACAAGGTAATGGTTTCTGGTCCTTATGGAGAGTTCTTTATAAAACCTACAAAACGCGAAATGATGTTCATAGGTGGTGGTGCCGGAATGGCCCCTATGCGCTCACATATTTTCCACCTTTATCAAACTGAACATACTGATCGTAAGTCTACGTTCTGGTACGGTGGACGTTCTTTACGCGAATTATTTTATATGGATCAGTTTGAAAAGATTGACAAAGATAATCCCAATTTTGATTTTCATATTGGATTATCAGAACCCTTACCTGAAGATAATTGGGAAGGGTACACCGGATTTATCCACCAGGTGATATACGACAACTACCTTAAAAATCATCCGGAACCGGAAGAAATTGAATATTATCTCTGTGGCCCACCCATGATGAATGATGCCGTTCAAAAAATGCTTGACGACTTGGGTGTACCTGAGGAAATGATCGCATTTGATGACTTTGGAGAATAACTATAAGTCGGCAGTCCATGCGGACTCCTTTCAGTCATCGGATGTCTTCAGTCGACCATCAAGAAATATTCTTCAATCAGGGAATACTTAATAAAAAGAAGCAATAGTAAAAGTTGACTAGTAAAATTATTTTGGAAATAAGCCGTTAATAATATTTAATAAAGTAATAAATCTCTAAAATCTTCGAAAAATGAAAAAGTCAATTAAAATTTCAATATTTGTATCTTTCTTGTGTTTAATTGCTTTTTATACACAAGCTCAGGATACAATTTTTCTTAAGACAAATGAAAAGGTAGTAGCCATAATTTCCGAAATAAATAACCTGGAAATACGATACAAAGAATTTTCAAATCCTTCCGGGCCGGAATACGTAATTAATAAAAGCACTGTTGATCTTATTATTTTTCAAAACGGGCAACAAAAACAGATCTCAAGTAAAGAACACAAAGCCGGTTATGGAAGAAACATCATCAATTATCATATATTCGATCTCCTTTACAAAGACTTTTCGTTTTCGTATGAGCATATATTAAAAAATGGGAAATTTGGATTAAAAGTTCCGGTAGCCATCGGGTTTAATAACACGGATTATAATAATGGACCCAGGCAATACTCAAATTTAATATATTCAGGTTTCGGATTAAATGTTTATTTGTTAGGTCAGCGGATGGTTTCTTATTTTATCGGGCCTGAAATTCATGTGGGTATAGGAAGGGATCATTTTTATAATTATAGTATGTATAGTTATGATGAGACGGAAGATTTTGTTTACGGCAGGTTTTTGATCAACAATGGAGTATCATTCAATCCCATTCGCAATTTCAGGTTGGCAGCAGTTCTTGGATTGGGAGTCAGGTACTATGAATTGGAAAAATCTGATAATGATGATGACGGATTAAGATCAACCGGATATTTTACGTTTTCAATGGGATTTAGGTTTTAATATATGACCTTGTTTGAATGAACAGAAACGTTGTCTATTCCCTTGTATTACTTTCGTTTGTAATTTCATGCAGTCAACCGTGCGAATTGAAACCGGTGAAATTCTCCGGTCCAATTCAAGGAACTTATTATGTGGTTACCTATTATGATTCACAGGGAAGAAACCTGCAAAATGAAATTGAGAACTTATTAAAAGATTTTGACCAGACCGCTTCCATGTGGGTTGAAAATTCAATTATTTCCAAAATTAACCGGGATGATCCGGACACAAAACCAAATAAACTTTTTATCGATCTGTTCAATAAATCGAAATCTGTTTATGAAAATTCAGATGGAGTTTTTGATCCAACAATAGGACCACTTGTAAATGCATGGGGATTCGGGTTTACCGATAGACTAAGGGTCGATCAAAATATAATTGACAGCCTGTTACCGCTTGTAGGTTTTGATAAAGTGAAACTTGAAAATAACAATATTATTAAATCAGATCCGCTTATTCAATTTGATTTTAATGCTATTGCACAAGGATATTCGGTTGATTTATTAGGTAAGTTTCTGAAAAAAAAAGGCATTAAAAACTACCTGATAGATATTGGTGGGGAAGTGCTTGCAATAGGAAGAAAACCAAAAGGTGAAGTTTGGAAAGTCGGCATAGAAAGGCCTTCTGATAATGCGGAATATGGTGAGGGGTTAAAAGCCATTGTCAACCTTGAGAATAAGGCTATGGCAACTTCTGGCAATTACCGCAAATTTTATGAAGAAGATGGGATCCGCTATTCCCATACCATTGATCCGAAAACAGGATACCCTGTTCAGCACTCGTTATTGAGTGTTTCTGTTTTAGCTGATGATTGTGCTACGGCTGATGCCTGGGCAACTGCTTTTATGGTATCCGGGCTGGAAAATTCAAAAGAATTACTGCATAAAATTAAAGGTTTGGAAGCATACTTCATTTACTCCGGTCAAAACGAGGAACTGCAAACCTATTATACGAATGGATTTCAACAAATACTGGTAGAAGATATTGATTAGGAAATACGTATCAGGAATCTTTTAACACACCATGATGCTTTTCGTAATTCACACACTGGGTTTCATCACCATCAGCACCACAAGTACATCCAATTTTTTTTCCGGTAGCCGTATCAACTGTGCTGCAGCTTTTTGAAAACTGTCCATCTTTTTGGATAAACATTTTAATGGCAATTCCGGCAATTGCAATACTAATAAGAACTATTGATAAAATTAAGACCGTAAGCATAGTTTATACTTTCTAATACAAATGCAAAAGTAAATATTATGTTTAATGTTTTCGGTAATATAAATACAACTCCGTTATTTAGATTGTCTTCTAAATTCGGCGCATATTAATGCAGTGGCAATCGAAGCATTCAACGATTCGGCTGATTGCCTGTTGGAGAAAGTATATGCAGGAATGGATACTTTGTCAGTGATATATGGAATTATATCTTTTGAAATTCCTTTGGATTCGTTGCCAATAACTACCAGGCTTTTTTTATTTAACGCTGTTTGATAAATGTTTTTTCCATCCTGAAAAGCTCCGTAAACAATTTTACCTGAGGAATTTTTGCTGAGGAACATCTCCAAATTTTCGTAATGAACACCCACTCTGAAAATCGACCCCATGGTTGCCTGAACCACTTTAGGATTATAGATATCGACACAATTCTCGGAACAGATAATAGTTTGAATCCCAAACCAGTCGGCTGTCCTGATAATGGCACCCATATTACCCGGATCGCTGATATCGTCTAACATTAATACCAGATCATTGATAGTTTTAGGAGGTTTTTTATTTTCAGGCATTTCAATAACAGCCAATACCTGATTGGGGGTTATTAAATTGCTTATTCTGTCTAATTCCTTTTCTGACACTTCAGTAATTGAGGTATCATTTGGTAAAGCAGATCCATTAATATTAATCCATTCTGCCTGAGCAAATATTCCTTTAACATTGAAGGGACTATTTATCAGTTCATCAATGATTTTGGGGCCTTCAGCGATGAACTCTCTATGAGTCCTTCGGAATTTGTTTATTGACAAGGACTTAATATACTGTATCTGGTTTTTTGAAATCATAAACTCGAATGAAGCAAAATTAGGTATTTCCAACCAACATTTAACAAATAACCAATAACTGATCTGCTATAGCTGAATTCTGCTATTTTTTTTTCTGGTAGAATTCTGCTATGGTACTATAGTAAATATGAGATAATATTGCTTCATGATGAATAAAGTAAGGTTTGTTAAGGATATTCGGATAGTGAAAGAAGACAGGGAGCCTGATTTAATGGCGATCAAGGCTAAAGGAGTGGCACAACTAAAAAGGCTGATTGCTCCTGTTCTTGTTGCAAAGGAATATGAAACCATTCCGGAGGATGGTATTTATGAACTCGACTTCATATTGGACGAAACAGGTGAAGAAATGGCCAATGTTGAACTGGAGGTTGATGTAGTATTCAGGGTAAAGGCTATGCCTGATTGGGTAAAGGGTGTAAAAATCAATGCTTCTGAAAATTCGGATATTGAATTATTGAATTAATATAGCTTGCAAATAGTACACTGATTGACACAAAAACGGTGTATTAAGCATTGAAAACGAATATAATAAATATTTGGATATATAAATTTATTGTATCTTAGATGTTTATTTTTACATAAATAAACTATTGTTTAACCTTAAAAAATTAAAGCTATGGCACTTTATCAACCAGTAGTAAAATTGGAACCTTTTCAAGGTAAATTAATTGCACATATTTCAATTGAAGTGGATAAATACGAGGATTTACGATGTGAATTCAATAACACCTCACAAGCAAACAGAATAACACATATTAGGTATTCTGTCTTCAGTAATAAGGCTCAGGATTACCCCGTAGAAAATTTTCATGTAAGTATACCATGGGATAGTAAAAAACATACAGTTGAAATAACTGTTGTTGATTCTGTAGGTAGTCCATTAGGTCATTCTAGCGATGATGCTGATACTGAAGTGGAATAATAAACGGTTTTCCCTACTTATTAATGCATATAATAATAATTAGAATAATCCATTGGTAATTCTAATTTCCTATGGTTAAAAATATTCTAATGGATTATTCTAACTTCAATATGGCATTTTTTTTCAATTTTTTTTTTAACAATTAGGAAAGTTCTGATTAATTTAACCTTTGCCCAGAATAACATGCTAAAGTTAGTTACTTGTTTTATAACTTGTTTTTTATTTATCTCCCTGTTTCATCCGATTGCTGGAAGAGACAATATGAAAATTGACAGCCTGATCCAATTAGTAAGCAATCAGACGGATGATACTAATAAAGTTAAAAACCTAATTAAATTATCACGTGAATATTCAAAGATTGAACCGGCTAAGGCCCTATCATACACTCATCAGGCTATGCAATTGTGTCAAACGTTGGAATATTATGCTGGCAAAATGGATGTAATTTATGTTCAAATCTTAATATATAAAACAAAAGGAGATCTCGATTCTTCCATTTTCTATATTCAAAAATACATTGACATGGCAGATTCAGTAAGTGACCTTGAACGAACTGCCAAAGGGTATCTTCAATATGGAAATTTGGTTAGGCGACAGGGCCATTGGGACGAAGCTACCGAATATTACGCCAAAAGCTTGAAATTATTTCATGAGATAGATCATTTGATTGGACAGATATCTTGCTATAACTCTATGGGCATTGTTTTTCGAAATAGATCAGAATACGATTCTGCCTGCTACTATTATTTAAAATCGCTGGAACTAAGTGAAAAAAATAATTATGAAAAAGGAATTCCGGCGCCTTTGATTAATCTTGGAAAGATCTATTTACATTTAAAGGACTATGAAAATGCTAAAAAGTATAACTTAAAAAGCATTCAAATTAATCAAAAACTAAATAATTTATCACAAGTGGCCTTGGCCTACACAAACCTGGGAATAATCGCTGTCAATGAGAAAGACAATGATCAGGCGATTGAATATTATAATAAATCACTCGAGCTAAACGAACAAATCGGAAACATTATCGGTTTGAACAACCTTTACATAAACATCGGAACCATTCATGTATCGGAGAATAATTATTCATTGGCTCTTGAATATTATAACAGAGCATTACGTGCATTTAGGGAAATTGAATATAAAACCGGTATTATTTCTGCCTTGATGAATGCAGCTGATGTACATGCAAAATCTGGCCGGCTTAATAAAGCTTTTGAGCTTTATGATTCCTGTATTTTGATAACAAAAGAAACCGGAGAGAAAGAAAAGCGGAAAGAGGCTTATGTTCATATGTACAATACCTATTTTGATGTTGGCAACTATCTAAAAGCTTTTGAATACCTGGATAAATTTCGGATTTTGAATGACAGTATTTATAATATAGAGAAAGAAGAATTAATTGCCGACCTCACCCTGAAATACGAAAAAGAAAAAGATCAGGCCAGAATATTAGCATTGGAAAATGAAAACCTGGAAAAAGACCTGGATTTACGCCAACGTACCAACCAACGAAATGTATATCTTTTTACAGGATCTGGAATTATCATAGTCATTTTCTTCCTATTCGTCTTTTACAGGCATAAAACCAGGAAAGATAAAATTATTGCCGATCAGAAGATCAAACAATTAGAAGAAGAAAAGAAACTGCTGGCAGCGCGCTCTATTGTTGAAGGACAAGAAGAAGAACGCAAACGTATTGCCAAGGAACTGCATGATGGCTTGGGAGTATTATTATCGACTGCTAAGATGCAATTCACAACCATCAAAGACAAAAGCCCTGAAAATAAACCACTCATTGACAAAGCAACAAAACTTCTTGAACAGGCAGCCGGTGATGTTCGAAAGATATCGCACAATATGATGCCCGGATTATTAACCAGGTTTGGACTATATGAAGCTGCTGAAGACCTTTTCGAACAGTTGGATGAAACAGAGGGATTAAATGCAGGTATACAGATAATTGGGGATACCAGACGGCTTCCGGAAAATACGGAGATAATGCTTTACAGGGTTATCCAGGAGATGGTTAACAACACGCTAAAACACGCAGAAGCTAAAAACATTTCAATGAATATGAATATTCAACCTGAAGTGTTGAATATTCAGTATTCTGATGATGGAAAAGGATTTGATGTTGAAGAAATGATTGAATCGAAATCAATTGGGCTAACAAGCATCCAATCGAGGGTAAAATTTTTGGAAGGTGAGTTGAGCACTGAATCTAAACCAGGCGCTGGTGTTAGCTATTTTATTCAAATACCTATATAATCAATTATTTAAATAAGTGAACTTATTACTAAAATACTTGACATAGCTAATATTATTTATTATCTTAGTGCGATTAATTTTCACCTACTTAATACCTAAATTTATTTTATTGTTAAACCTTTAAAAATTAAAGTCATGGATTATTACAAACCAATGCAGCATTTAAAGAAAATTAATGGTGGTGTCGATGTTAAATCTACCTTTTATGTTAGATTAAATCAAAGTGAAACATTAAAGAAAATGAAAACAACCACTCCTGCTAATGAAACCATTTATGAATATTGGATTACTATAGATCATAATGAACGGCCAATCTATGATTATTCAGATGTAAATGTATTAACTTATGTTGCAGGAGATAAGGTGACCATTCTTATCAAAGATGAAGATGGTAACTCACAAAAAGGAATAGTCTCAAATATTTCTACCCATGCTGAATAGATGAAAAGCAGAAATTAAGTTTAATATCAATTATTAGAATTTCAATAGTAGACAAGAGCTCGAAGTCAGAAAAAATTAAGATTTTCATTTATTAAGATAGAATTTATTAATTAGATACAATTTCTGTTAAGAACTTTGTATTTCTATTTCGACTCTAATTATTATCGTAATAGTATTATACTTTTTAAAGAAAAGATTTCTATAACTTACGAGAATTTGACAATGTTACGTTTGATTTACAATACCATCAGTTTCCAATGCATGTTGCTGTTAATGGTTCTTGATATTGGGTCTGGGCACTCTCAAACAATTCATAATATTGACAGTTTGATAGTAGTAATAGCAGAACAGGATAATGATAGTTCTAAATTGAGGAATCTATTAATTATTACGCGGGAAATAAGAAAAATTGATCCAGTTCGAGCTATTGATTACGCTGATCAATCATTGAGATTATCAATAAAACTCAATTATCCTCAAGGCGAGGTTGATGCATTTTATGAGAAATGTATTATATATAAATCGATAGGAAGATTAGATTCGGCATTATATTATAGTGAAAAGGCTATTGCTATCAGCGATTCTATTAATGATTCAAAGCGCCTGGCTGATAATCTTTTGAATTATGGTCATACAATCCGTAAAACAGGGGAAACAGAAAAAGCATTTCTTCAATATAAAAAAGTACTGTATATTTATAGGAACCTGAATGATTCCTCCGGGATATCTCAAGTGTATAATGCACTGGGAATCATTTATAAAATTAAAGGAGTACTGGATTCTGCGGCATATTATTATCATGAATCCATCAGAATACTTGAACGAATAGGTGACCTTGAACGAATAAGTGCAAGTATGATTAATCTTGGCATAATATACATAACATCTGGAGATCTTGAAAATGCAAGAAAATACTTAACAGGAAGCATAAAATATGCAGAAAATTTTAATCGAATTAATCATTTAGTCATCGCATATTCTAATCTTGGTATTGTTGCCTATGAAGAAAACAAATTTGATCAGGCACTTGATTACTATAACATAGCATTGCCTTTAAGTGAACAAATACAAGATAAAACCGGAATGGCAAACCTGTATAATAATATTGGAAATATATATTTTGAGCAAAAAAATGACCTTAATAAAGCCTATGAATATTACAATAAATCGCTTCCAATTTTCAGGGAAATAGGATACAAAAGTGGTATATTGGTAAACCTTATGAATATTGCAGTAATCTACGAAGGATGGAAAAACTTTGATCAGGCATTGATTATTAATGATACTTGCTTACAGATTGCCAAAGAAATAGGGGAATTAGATAGACAGAAAAGAATTTATCAAAACATATTGGCTGTTTATAGTCAATTAGGTAATTATGAAAAAGCCTTTGAGTACCAAACCAAATATTATGAATTAAATGATAGCATTTATAATATTGAAAAGACAGAAGTCATTGCCGACCTTACATTAAAGTATGAGAAAGAAAAAGATCAGGCTCGAATTTTAGCATTAGAAAATGAAAATCTTGAAAAAGACCTTGATTTACGTAAACGTACAAACCAGCGCAATGTATATCTTTTCACAGGATCAGGATTTATTTTTATCCTATTCTTCCTTTTTATTTTCCACAGGCAGAAATCACGTAAGGATAAAATCATTGCGGAACAAAAAATCAAGCAGCTTGAGGAAGAAAAGAAATTACTGGCTGCCAAATTCCTGGTTGAAGGTCAGGAGGAGGAAAGAAAACGAATTGCCAAAGAGTTGCATGACGGATTGGGAGTATTACTATCCACAACTAAAATGCAGTTTACTACTATCAAGGATAAGAGTCCCGAGAATAAATCCATCATTGAAAAAGCAACAAAACTTCTTGAACAGGCAACCGGAGATGTAAGAAAGATTTCTCATAACATGATGCCGGGGCTTTTGACAAAGTTTGGTTTTTATGAAGCTACTGAAGATATTTTCGATAAAATAAATGAAACAGAAGGATTAAATGCCGGAACAAAAATTATTGGCGATACTAAACGTTTGCCTGAAAATATGGAGATTATGCTTTACAGGATCATACAGGAGATGGTTAACAATACGCTGAAACACGCTGAAGCTAAAAACATTCTTTTAGATATAAATATCCAGCCTGAAATGTTGAATATTAAGTATTCTGATGACGGAAAGGGATTTAATGTGGAGGAAAAAATTGAGTCCAGATCAATTGGATTAGCCAGTATACAATCGCGTGTGAATTTTTTGAACGGTGAACTAAACATTGAATCAACATTCGGAAAAGGTACTGTTTATAATATTCAAATATCAACCGGCTAGAAATTTATCATATTTTTCTAATCTTTTTTCACTTTTTATTTATTTCCATCATTTTAATTTTTTTCATTATATTTGTATTTTAATCCAAATTTGTTTCAGGTCATGATAAACATTCTTATTGCTGATGACCATCAATTATTAATTGATGGCATAAAGACCACCTTACAGGATGTTCAGGATATCAATGTTATAGCGGAAGCCAATAACGGGTTCCAGGTTTTAGAGAAACTGGAATCCCAAACAGAAGTTGATATTATCCTTATGGACATCAATATGCCCAAATTAGATGGTCTTGATTGTACAAAACAGGTTAGTAAAAAATTTCCTGATGTAAAAGTAATCGCCCTTTCACAATATGATGAAAAACGATTCGTAAAGCGGATGATAAAAAATGGCGCTTATGGTTATTTGCTGAAAGATTCGGACAGGGATACCTTGGTGGAGGCCATTAAGAAAGTTCATGCAGGTGAAAAATATTTTTGCAAAAGGTTATCTTTAAGATTGGCCAGCCTGGAGCTTAAAATGGAAAACACGAAATCTCTTTTCCCAAAATTATCAGTAAGGGAAAAAGAGATCATAAGCCTGATCTGTAAGGAATACTCCACCCAGGAAATCGCTGATAAACTTTTTATAAGTTTCCATACGGTAGAAAGTCATCGTGCTAACCTGATGCAAAAAGCAGGTGTTAAAAATACTGCCGGATTGGTTCGATGGGCTGTAGAAAATGATTTTATAGAATAATATCGGAAACGCTCACTAAAAAAATAAAGAGGCTGATTCATTTTGAGTCAGCCTCTCCTTTTTCACAAGCTAAAATCTGTGTTTCAGATAATCTTTGTCAGATTATCTTTCAGGTTCAGCGTCTAATCTCATTTTGAAAAATTCCATCCATGCTGCACGAGATCCAGATATCACATAAGTAGTGCGTCTCAGCACAACTTTGGCAGTAAATATTCTACCTTGTTGTTCATTTTGCAAAAACCCCGGATCAAGTTGCTGATGCATTGCTGCAACAAGCGCCGGTTTTTGAATTGCATTTTCAAGTGTGATTTTAACTGTTAATGGACCGTGATTGATATCCGCTTTGGAATATCCCATTGCCGCGAACGAAAGGAATGCGACGATCAAAATTAATTTAGTTGCTTTCATGATAACCTCCTGTTTTTTTGGTTAATAATTAGGTTAATTAAAATTAAATGAATTAAAAAAAGAACAATTTATATTAGTATTAGATTTTGGT
>JAUVJI010000105.1 GCA_030596605.1 Bacteroidales bacterium | reverse complement strand
TTTTTCTTCTAATAAATCAATTTTCCTGTTGAATAATTTTTCTAGTGAAAATTTAAAATTAAAGTAGTTGTCAGCGTATTCATTTAATTCAATTGCACCGAAAGTAACAAGAAAATCAATATCACTGTCCTTACGAAAATTATCATTTGTAGCTGAACCAAAAATATAAAGTTGCGAAACATTGTATTTGGTACACAATTGTTTCAACTTAACCATATTTGTTTCTATCAAATTCATAATACAAAAATAATGAAATTCTTATCAAATAATTTTTTAACTGGATTAGTTTTTTACATCTACTGGTATAGCTATGAATTTTACACATAATCAAGGTTCCAATTGTGTAATAATAAACTTCGTTCATTTTGAAGTATTCGTTTTTCTGTGTTAACTTTGACCAAAATAATTCTTACGTCCTTTTTATGAAAAAAATAACTATTCAGGCTTTATTGATCGTTCTGTTTTCAATTAACGCCTTCACACAAGATACAATTGTAATTAAAACCCTAACCTTCGATTCTATTACCACACGTCGGGGAATATGGGAGTTCCCTACCGGTGAAACATTTCGAAAGATATTAATGGTTCATACTCTGAAATGTGACATACTTACTCAACACGACCAATACGAATGCGGGGAATGGGACTACTTAACATATAATAAAATTTATGAGCATACAGGTATTTATGATTCTACCTTATATTACCATCCGAGTTTTACTTTTGCCAATGATAGAACAGCCGATTCGGTATTGGTCAGTAATGATACGGTTTACAATTATTTTAGCCAGCAGCATGCCTATGCTACATTTCCCGATACAATAACATATGAAAATATTGAAGTTGGATATCCTTCAGAATATGCTTTTGAGGTTTTCCCTGCCCCGAATCATTCAGGACGTTCACAATATTTATGGAGAGCTGAAGAATTAATTGATCAGGGATTTACTGAAGGATTAATTACAGGAATTAAAGTTCATTCATTGATATTTTCAGATGCACTTACACATGTTATGGTTCGGATGACACAGACTGAATTAGACGAAATAACACCTGATACGCTTATTAATCAATTAGACACGGTTTTCTATAATGATATTGATTTTGCAGCTTATAACTGGAATGATATTAATTTCTTCGAACCTTTTTATTGGGATGGTACATCCAATATTATTATCGATTTTAGTTTTACAGATCCTAATGTAGAGGGGTCTGTAAATTTATGGGGCGAAGATCCGGGATTTAATTGCGGCATTTCTTCGGGTAGCAATAATTATGCACTTGATCTGGATGGCAAAACCGATTTTCTTAAACTCCCTGTAGATACTTACTTTAATTCCGATTTTACGTTTGAAACCTGGATATCTAAACGCAATAACCATAGCTGGAGCCGGATATTTGATTTTGGAAACGGCCCCAATAAAAACAATGTAATTATTGCTTTATCAAACGGAACATCAGGTAAGTTATCCTTTCACATCAATAATGACCTGGGTAATAAATCCTTTGTTCTTGAAGACCCTACTCCTTTAAATGAATGGACACATGTAACGCTGCGATTAACTGCGCACCTGGCATGGGTTTATATCAATGGTGAGTTTGTTAAATTGGGCTTACTCCAACAACCGGATGATGTAGAGCGATCCATCAACTATGTCGGCAGAAGTAACTGGGCTAACGACGATTTTGCCGATGTGTTGATTGATGAATACAGGCTCTATAAAACAGCTCTGGAACCGGAAGAAATAAAAGCACATTACCGGCAGGAACTCGAATCTCCCGAAGCAGACACAAACTTGATTGTTTATTTTGATTTTAATGAAAGTGGGGGAGAGATTATTGATCTTTCAGCATACAATCACCATCCCGGAAGTTATGGATTACCTTCAAAATATGCAGTTACTGGTCCCGAAGTTTACATGGGATTTCAACAAAGTAATATACGCCCCTGGATTCAGTTTGAGCGCTTGGAATCGTCGAATGTTAATATTGAATACGAGCAAATAGTAGATTCTGTTGCAGACAGCCCGACACAACTGGTTTTATTTGAAAACCCAAATGATCCAACCATTCCAACCGATACAATGTTGATCTGGCAGGCTGGTGAGAGATATGTTTATGAAAACTGGAAAATTGTTGATACTGTTTGGGTAGAACCGGATGAAATCTTGTATAAAGAAGACCTTCCATATTATGGCGAACCGTTTGAGATTGTTGAGCAATATGAGATCGGAAGGTTCATTACGCCCTATGGAATCAATCTGAGTCTGGGCCCGCAGGGTTTTAAATGGGTTTTTGATGTAACCGACTATGCGCATTTTTTGCAAGGGGAAGTAGACTTGAGCGCAGGAAACCAGCAGGAACTGATAGATCTGAAGTTTATCATGATAAAAGGTACACCACCTAGAAATGTAATACAGGTCGACAGAGTTTGGGGAAGGTATGGATCATATTCCTATAAAAACCTGGACGATGATATTAGCTTGTCTGCTATGACATTACCTTTAATGCCGGATGCAGAAGAGTTCAAAGTAAAGACAAGATTAACAGGGCATGGTCATCACAGCAATACAGGTGAATATCCACATTGCTGCGAGTGGAAGGATAATGAGCATTACCTGATGGTGAATGGTGATACTATTTCTGACTGGCATATTTTTCAATATCATGATTGTGGATTGAATCCTGTATTTCCACAAGGGGGAACCTGGCCTGGTGCGAGGGAAGGATGGTGTCCCGGCGATCTTGTTTTAGATCATGATTTTGAAATTACAGAATTTGTTACAGGTGATGAAGTTACCCTTGATTATGACATCACTCCTGTACCACCTGACAACCTGGGAATGGGAAATGGTAACTATGTTATTGCCATGCACCTTGTTCAATACGAAACTTCAAATTATGAAACTGATGCAGAAATCTATGATGTGGTATCACCCGGCAGCACAGATGAATATTCACGGAAAAATCCGCTTTGTTATGATCCGGAGATCATCATCAGGAATAATGGTATATCCGATTTAACTTCTTTGAATTTTGAATATGCAGTATCAGGAGGGATTTCACAATATTACACATGGAACGGAAACATAGAGCCACATTGTAAAGATACAGTGGTTTTGCCTGTTACCTTCAGTTCGTTCTGGTTGGGAGATACTTTGCAGCAGTTCCATGTCCAAATTTCAGAGCCAAATGGCATGCAGGATGATTATGCTGATAATGATATTTATCAAACAACTTTTAACCTCCCTGATTTATTTGATGAACCATTTGTTTTACAGATGAAAACAAATAATCAGGCCTACAGGTATAGCCTCGAAGTCAGGGATATACTCGGTAATATTTTATTAAACTGGGATGATCTGGATAACAATACGGTTTACAGGGATACAATTGATTACACTGATGGCTGTTATACCATTGAGTTGATTGATGAGGAAGATATGGGTTTGTCATATTGGGCTTATCCTCAACAGGGATCAGGGTATCTCCGGTTTTTTGACCTCGATAGTGTATTGATCAAATACTTTAATCCCGATTTTGGCAGAAGTGTCTATTACACATTTAATATGGGGGATGTGTCTTATATTCAGGAGCCGAACCTGGGACAGCTGATAAATATTCATCCCAATCCCTTTAATGATATTGTGTTTATTGATTTTGAAGAAATGCAGGGTGATGCTATCATTTCAGTTTATAATTTGCAGGGACAAAGAGTTTATAACAGTATGATACATCTCAATGGCGCACTGCGCTACAAACTTGATATAGGAGATCAACCATCTGGTATTTTTGTGGTTCAAATCAATCAGGGAAATTTATCCATTAGAAAAAAGATTATAAAGAGATGACAATTTATAAATCAGTTTTAATTTTCAAATCAGTATGAAGAAATTATTCAATTATTTTCTACAGGCAGTCATCTTAGCATTGCTTTTTGTATCCTGTCAACAAAAGCCCGTTGATTATCTCTCAGAATCAAAAGAAGATATTGACGAACGTATGGAGTGGTGGCGCGAAGCCAGGTTTGGTATGTTCATTCATTGGGGATTATATGCAATTCCTGCCGGTGAATGGAATGGTGAAACCAATCATGCAGAATGGATCCGGACAACTGCCAAAATTCCTCATGATGTTTACAATGGATTTGTAAATGAGTTTAATCCTGTTAAATTCAATGCGGATGACTGGGTGAAAATGGCAAAGAATGCAGGAATGAAATATATTGTGATCACTTCCAAACACCATGACGGATTCTGTCTGTTTGATTCTGAATATACTGATTTTAATATTATGTCAACCCCATTTAAAAGGGATATACTAAAGGAACTGGCCGATGCCTGCCATAAGGAAGGAATTATAATTTGCTGGTATCATTCCATCATGGACTGGCATCATTCTGATTATGTTCCCCGAAGAGGATGGGAAATAGATCGCTCAGAGGACGAGGCAGATTTTAAACTTTATATCAGTTACATGAAAAACCAGCTAAAAGAGTTGGTAAATAATTATGGGGATATTGGTGTATTGTGGTTTGATGGGGAGTGGGAAGGTACATGGAGCAATGAATATGGAAAAAGTTTATACAACTATGTCCGTAACCTCTATCCAAATATCATTATTAATAACCGGGTGGATATTGGTCGTTCTGGAATGGCAGGAATGACAAGGGAGGGGGAGTACGCAGGGGATTTTGGTACGCCAGAGCAGGAAATCCCTTCCACAGGACTACCAGGTATTGAATGGGAAACCTGTATGACCATGAACGATCATTGGGGCTATAATAAGCATGATACCAACTGGAAATCGACCGGAGATTTGATAAGAAAATTAACTGACATAGTTTCCAAGGGGGGGAACTTTTTGTTAAATGTTGGTCCAACGGCTGAGGGTTTATTTCCGGATGAAAGCATCCAGCGACTAAAGGAAATGGGTGATTGGATGAAAGTGAATGGCGATGCTATTTATGGTACAACTGCAAGTCCTTTTGAAAGCCTGACCTGGGGAAGGTGTACGCAAAAAAGCATTTCAGGTGGAACAAGGCTTTTTTTGCATGTTTTTAACTGGCCTGAAGAAGGGATTTTAAAAGTTCCCGGAATATATAACCAACCACTGAATGCATTTTTATTGGCTGATGTTGGCAGAAGCAGGTTAAAAGCCGAACGGATGGAAGATGCATTGATCATAAAACTTCCAATAACTCCTCTGGATGAAATCAACACTGTAGTTGTGCTTGATGTTGCCGGTAAACCCGATATCAACAATCCGCCTGTGATTGAAATGGAACATGATTTATTTATTGATTTAATTATGGTAAATATTTATTCCGATCGGAATAATGTTGAAATAAGATATACTGTTGATGGCTCAATACCTGATCGGAATTCTTTGGTTGTGGATGGAAAAATCAAACTCATTGAAACCACCACTTTAATTGCTCGTTGTTTTAGAGCTAATATGCCGGTTAGCGATACAGTAATGGTGGTTATTGAAAAGGTTATTCCTTTGCCTCCAATTCAAGTTGATCAGGTTAATCCAGGATTGACATGTAAATATTATGAAGGTGAGTGGGATTCCCTGCCGGATTTTGCAAGTTTAACACCACTGAAAAGTATGGAAGAAGATAATTTTGATCTTGAAAGTCGAATGCATGATGATTATTATGGTTTTGAATTTGAGGGACTGATTCAAATCCTGGAGGATGGCGTTTATGACTTCTTTACCGATTCGGATGATGGTAGCCGGTTGTTCATTGATGATAGCCTTGTCGTTGATAACGATGGCTTACACGGAATGCATATGGAAGAAGGAACTATAGCTTTGGCATCAGGAATGCACAAAATTCGGGTGACCTACTTTGAAAAAGGTGGTGATGATGATTTGAAGGTATATTATGACGGCCCTGATTTTGACCGGATGACTATTCCTGATTCTGGTTTATTTTATGCAAATAAATAAAAGAAAATCACAGCCCGAAGACTGTGATCAACTTTTCATTTACTAAACTTCTTAGTGTAGATTCTTTAGAGTTTGCTCCCTCTTTGGCTTTTGGTTATTAATTAGGTTATTTTAATTTCTTTCTTCATTGGTAAAAGTAATACCTCCAAAGCGAAAAAGCATAGCAGAAAACCACTATAAAAAAATATAGCAGAAATCACTATTGAAAATATTTGTTGATATGTTGGAAAAAAAAGGCTCCCCACAGAATGCAGGGAACCCCAAACCCAAAAGAATCGAATTATGAAATTTTTTTAATTTCTTTTCAAATGCAAATATAGTAATAATTTAAAGTTTTACAATTTTATTCGTTAGTATTCTTTCATTGGTTCTTAATACACAGAAATAAATGCCTGCCGGTAATGCATTGAGATTAAAAACTACTTTATGTTCTCCATGCTGTTGAAATTCATTTACTAGTGTAACAATTTCCCGCCCGCTTAAATCAAGGATTTTTAAAGTAGCAGAAGATGGCTTATGTAAAGTGTATACAATTGAAGTAACTGATTCAGCCGGATTTGGGGAGATTAAGATTGTATTAAGAACAATAATTTCATTTATTGATACATCGTCACAAATATCTTCTATCTCCAGTTGGTTATTACAACCAGATGCATTGTCATAAATTTCTGCATATCCACCATTATATAGGAAATCACAAATACTATTAACATGACAAGTTGATAGGGAAGGATTATTATAAATATATAAATTTTCAATTGTAGTCCATACGATCTTAATTCCTGCTAAACTAGGTAGTGTTTCATTGCCTTCAATCCATAAATGACCGTCTATTGATATTAAAGTATTTAAAGCTGATAAATTAATTAATGCAGCATTATTCCAAATTTCAATAGGGCCACCGATGGCGGTTAGATTTTCTAAACCTTGTAAACTTAACAAAGTATAATTTTCACAAATCATAAGCCCAACTCCAATGGTTGTCAAATTTTCCAAACCTGTTAAGCTTAATAAATTGTAATTACCATAAATTCCAAGCCACCCTCCAATTGAAGTTACATTGTTGAGACCTACCAAATTTATCAAAGAATTGTTACCAATAATTGAGAGGTATCCGCTGACTGATGAAATGTTTTCCAAACCAGATAAACTAATCAATAAAGGATTCGATCCTATATAAAGGATTCCACCAATCGTTTCAATATTTTCTAAACCTAATAAGTTATTTAATAAAGGATTTCCATACACTGCAAGGGAACCTCCAATTGAAGTTAATACACTTAAACTATCCAAGTTGGTGATATCATTACCAAATATCTCAACATTACCTTCAATCTCGGTACACCCAAGATAATCATATTGAAAACTATCAATTTGTGCCTGAGTAATAAAAGTGATTCCTTCTGGCAAACAGGGCTGCGTTAATACATTTACTTGGATTAAAAACAGAGCTATGATGATTAAGGATATTTTTTTCATATGGCAATTATCAAGGTTATTACCCGTAAAGATAAATATTATTTTTATATACATATAATATTTCTTTTCCCCACACCTCACGGATAAAACCCACAAATCCAGCATTATATTTGCAGGAATTCTACATTTTGTAAAATATGGCTGTTTCGGATTTGTAATCCGAATGCTAATAAAATGGAATTTTTAATTCTTTAATCTGATATGTAAATGAGGATTGCAAATCCTTGATTATTTAATTCGGGATTATTCTTTGGGAGAGTCTTAGGCACAAATCCCGAATGGCTTTGAAAACAAAGAAAAACCGGGAGCGTGAAGTATCATTGTGTAAAACTAACCTACTCCTTCACCGGCAATACATGAATCGCCTTAACCACCAGCTTCACTTCATCACCTGGTTTTAAATCAAGGCTCTCTACTGATTCGATTGTTAATACCGATGCCATTTCTGCTGCCTGTGTTACATCAAATTTTACGAGTGACATGATGGTTCCTTTTTCTACAGACTTAACTGTTGCTTTGATCTGATTTCTTGCTCCGTATTGCATAGTTTTATTATTTGATGATTATCAGTTTATCGTAAATGATTGTATTGTTAGCTTTTAATGTAAATGGATACACTCCCGAATCTAGGATAATACCATTATTATCGCTGCCATCCCAATCAACCTCCTTCACACCGGCTGTTTGAACTTCATTCACGAGTGTTTTTATTTTATTGCCTGTGAAATCATAAATCTTTAGTAAAACTTGCTTATTGCCATTGAGCTGATAAATGATTCGCGTATTTTGTTTAAATGGATTTGGATATATTTTTTCAATCTTCACAATAGATGTTTTAGAATTATGCTCACTGATCGAATTGGAATTCAATATCTCATGCATCACCTGTCCGGTAGCCTTCTCAGGATCAATGCCCAATAAATGGGAGGCTGTTACCGCCATGTCTGGTATTGTCCTGTATTGATTTGTATTGTTGTTGACTTTAATATCAGGACCAATAGCCAGAAACTGTATATGCCTGCATCCTTCACAGCCGCATCCATGACCGGAAAATCCTCCATGCTGGGGATCGTGCCTGCCATGGTCGTTGGTAACGATCATTGTAGTTTTATTTGCATAAAAGGGATCAGATTGAATTTTATCCCATAACTGACCTACGATTTGATCTGCATTTATAATAGCTTCTGTGTATTCTGACCAGACACCACTATGTCCCGCATGATCAACATCTGCCAGGTAGACCCAAAGAAAATGTGGATGAAAATTATCCATGACATATTCTGTCTGATACGCAACATCATTATCGGTGCTTCCCATGCTTTGGAATTCGGGCCAGTAATCAGGTCCGTAATCCGGATCAAAACTGGGTAACCAAAGATCAGGGATGTATTTCAGGACATAATAACATTCTTCAGCAGGTTGGTTTTTTTGTTTCCTGTAGTATTCAAACAATGTGGGCATTACAGCATAGTTGGTCCACGAACCATTGTATAATGTATCCCTGACTTCAGTCCATGCACCGCACCATAATGCTGGAATAGCCCTGGATGTATAAGTAACCCCATCATTGTAGAAATTATGGATAATTGTTCCCTGGTTTGACAATTCATACATTTCAGGAATGTACTGATGTGATGGATCGCCAAATGTTTCTGAATACCTCGCCCCGTCAATGATAACGATCATCACATTCTCAGTTTCCTGGGAATAGGAATTGAAAAAATATCCAACAGTAAGAATAAATGCAAGAAATAAATTCTTAATACCTGATCTCATTATGTGTAAAAGATTTGAATATCTGTAAAATTAACAATTATTGGATAAATATTAATAAAAGTGCTTTCCTTCATCATTTAACCAATTCAACCAATTAACCTGATAAATTCCAGTCATTTAGAATTTTTGTCATATATAAATTGCAACATTTGTATGAAATACTTTGATAAATAACTGTTATCATCTATTTTTGTCATTCTATTCCGAATATGAGTAAACGAACAACTAACAAAAAAATTAAATGTACTATGGATAAAATTACCGTAATAGGTGCCGGAAATGTAGGCGCCACATGTGCAAACGTGATTGCTCAGAGAGACATGTCGCGTGAAGTGGTTTTGGTAGATATTAAAGAAGGTGTTGCTGAAGGGAAAGCCCTTGACATCTGGCAAACATCATCAATTCTTAATTTTAACACCCGGGTTGTTGGTGTCACGAACGACTATTTAAGAACCAAAGGTTCCGGTGTAGTTGTAATTACCTCAGGTGTGCCGCGCAAGCCAGGCATGTCGCGCGATGATTTGATTAAAACCAATGCCGGTATCGTAAAGGAAGTTACAGAGAAAGTTATAAAATATTCACCGGATGCCGTCATCATTATCGTTTCAAATCCGCTTGACGTGATGACCTATTGTGCATACATGGCCTCCAACAAACCATCTACAAAAGTTTTTGGAATGGCAGGTGAACTGGATACAGCACGTTACCGTGCTTTTATTGCCAGTGCATTAGATGTTTCACCGAAAGATATCCTGTCACTTTCACTTGGCGGACATGGAGATACCATGGTTCCATTGCCACGCTATACTTCTGTAAATGGTATTCCGATCTCGGAATTATTAGGTCCGGATGAAATCGATAAAATAGTAGAACGTACACGTTTTGGCGGTGGTGAGTTGGTGAACCTCATGGGGACTTCTGCATGGTATGCCCCAGGCGCTGCTGCCGCTCAAATGGTTGAAGCCATTGTGGATGACCAAAAAAGGATATTCCCTGTTTGTGCCTGGTTGCAAGGTGAATATGGCCTGAAAGACATCTATATGGGTGTTCCGGCTAAACTGGGTAAAACAGGGATTGAAAGTATTATTAAAATTGATCTGAATAAAGACGAGAAAAAATTATTGAGCGAATCAGCAGTTGCTGTTAAAAAAGTGATGAAAGTTTTGGATAATATGAAATTGTTCTAATAATTCTTGTATATAATATGGAAATCCATCTTTTTTGATGGTGGTTATTTTATTCGATTGTTTTATATGTTAGATTTTTGGAATAGTGTGCCAAAGGCACGCCTTCGGCGGAATAATGGAATATTGGAATTTTTCCCCCATTAATTTTTTGAATAAAAGATTTCCATTATTCCACCTTTCCATCATTCCATTGTTCGTTACTTCTATAACACCTTCTGGGTGCAATTCAAATCTACCCCTTTTAGGGTGGTTATTTAATTTATTTTAAGAAGAGGTATCCTGCGGGATGCCTTTTTTTGTACCTTCGATCTTCGAAAATTAAATTGTATGAAAAGAATAGTTGTTCTTACCGGAGCCGGAGTTAGCGCTGAAAGTGGTATTCAGACATTCCGTGATGGCGATGGCCTTTGGAATAAATACAGGTTTGAAGACCTGGCCAGTCCACAGGCATGGGCACGTGATCCTGAACTGGTGCAGGAATTTTATAACTGGCGCCGAAAAATTGTTTGGGAAGCCGAACCCAATGAAGGCCATATAGCTTTGGTCAGGCTTGAGCAGAAATATGATGTTCAGATCATCACCCAAAATGTAGACGACTTGCATGAAAGGGCCGGTTCTAAAAACATACTTCACCTGCATGGCGAGATTAAAAAGGCACGCAGCACTGCAGATCCGAACCTTGTTTATGAACTTGATCACTGGGAATTAAAAATGGGAGATAAATGTGAAAAGGGTTCACAATTAAGACCTCATATTGTCTGGTTTGGAGAGGCAGTACCCATGATCGAACCGGCAGCAGAGATATCTTCTACTGCTGATATTTTTCTTGTGATAGGAACATCTATGGTGGTATATCCTGCAGCCAGCCTTATCATTTACGCAAAACAAGACATTCCGAAATATTATGTTGATCCTAAAGCTTTCCAGGTAAGTGGTGTGTCAAATCTTGAGGTCATCAAAAAAGCTGCAGGAGAAGGTGTTCCAGAACTGGTGGATACTTTGCTTGACCAATGAATTTAGATTCAAAATATATTGATATTCACACGCATTCTTCAATAGAAGTTGATGATACATTTAATATTGAGTCCATTCCGAAAAGTATGAAATCAGACATACTAAAAATCAGGTATTGCCCTCTGCTCGTCGGGATTTTAAATTTGTATGGTGCAGGAGATAATCCGGACGGGAATTAATAGGGGATTTTTGGCATAGCCATTTCCAGTTAATGCTTTCGGATTACCACATACACGGGTCTTCCCTTAAATCAGAAAGAGCAGATATTTGATTAGGTCGATTTTTGTATTATTCAACGATTTTTTCCTTTTTCAACGCAGCATTCAATTCATTAAAGGTAATCGGTTTGGTCAGGATATTCTTTTTCTTATCGAGTAGAAGCATGGTAGGAGTAGCATAAACATTATAATCAATAGCCACTTTGCTGTCCCATCCTTTCAACTCGGAGCAGTTTGTCCAGGTGAAGTTCAGCAACTCAACAGCATTGACCCATTCTTCTTTTTCCGTATCTAACGAAATAGCGAGGATCTCCAGATCTTTTCTTTCTGTACCGGTAAAGATGTCATGGATTTTTGGTAATACATCGGCGCAATGGGAGCACCAACTGGCCCAGAAAAGGATAAGCGTATAATCCGATTTTATTTCTTTCAGATTTAATTCCGTTCCGTTTATATCCATGATTACAAATTCAGGCGCCTTCTTTCCCACAGATAATTCTGCGTATTTTTCAAGACGAGTCTGAAGATCTGTTTTTCGTTCTTCATTTTCGCATTGTTCGGGCGAATAGGTCTCAGCAATGTAATCCAACACCTTATCAAAATGAAAGCGTTCAAATCCACCCACCAGGTAATCAACGATAAATTCATAAATAATGCTGTTATCAATAGCCTCAAACATTATTTTATCAACGGCTTTGATGAATTCATCTTCAAGCAATTCTTGTGTCAGGTTCGGATTGCTGTATAACGACATGTATTCAATGGCAATGGTAGAATAAACATTACTTCGGATCAGGTCAACATCAGTAAATTCAACATTATCGAAATAATGCTCAATGGTATATTCCCGCCGGCCATATTCATCCAATGACGGATCGTAAAACAAAGGCCTTTTCATATGAATGATTTTTGTTGCCCATGCATCCGGATATTGAGCTACCATTTCATTTATGTGTAGTTGTACATCAGCCTGTATGCCAATGTATTTTGCACGTGTGTCGTGAAAAAATGTATCTGAACGAGGGTAAAAATCATTGAGGGGAGAGAGCAATTCAAATTTCAAACGATATTCATTCAGCGATCTTAAAAATTTATAATACACCTTGTTTTCTTCCGATTTTATCACTTTCAAACTATCGTACAGATAATTTGCATCAGTAGTAATTTCAATATCTTCGTTGTTATATATAATATCGAAAAACGTTTCCTGCTCCAGGAATATCCTGTACATGCCTGGGTAATATTCAGGTTTCATTTTAAATATTAAAGTTCCATCCTGATCCGGCATAGTAGTGTCGAGCAAGGTGTTTTTATCGCCATAAAAACCGGCCAGGTAAACTTCTTTTTCAGGAAAACCTGAAACTTTGATTTTAACGGAATATTCCTGGCTGTAACTTATTAAGGTAAAAAAGATGATAGCTGATAATAATAACTTCTTCATGTTAAAAATATTTACAGGGCAAAAGTATGAATTTACCTGTAATATTGAATTAATTACCAGTTATGAAAAAAAGGAAAATGTAAATTGATATTTATTTTGGTATAAAACTGCTCAAGTACATATTCTCAATAAATGAGTTATCCTTATCAAGGTTGTCAACTTGTTCGTTCATGTTAAAATCCGAAGGTTTATAACCCAAAGTTCCTGCTTCTGTTTCCCATATTAATTTATCCTGTGTATCAATATCTCCATCACCATTGGCATCACCTGCTGCCATTCCCCAAATACTTGGTTCAACTTCCTTGCATCCCAGTGGTCCTCCGTAAATCTGGCTTGAATCGGTTGAGAAGTCATAACTGAAAAGGTTATTGCCATTGTTGGTCAAATTATACCCTGACAGAATTCCCATGTGATTACGGTGCCAGACTACGGCATACATGCATCATGTGTAGGTCGTATCAAAAACAAGCATGCTAAATCCATCGGTCCCTACAACCTGACCGGAATTGAGCAGAAAGGCTGCCTGTCGTGCAAATGCAGTCCCTGAAGTTGCTGCACCCGGACTTGTCGCATTCCTGAGTTCTACCAATACCCAATCCACAATATTGCCATTTGGCATTGTATCAACCAGTTCCCCTCCGTCATGATTCCATGGTGGAACATTATATGGTTGCGATAAAGGAATTTGCCCTGCTTTGTTCAGGTCGGTTTTCATGCTAGCGTCTTTGATGGGTCCTTCCAAAAACAGATTTAGCTTGAGGTAAAAAGTGTAATCCGAATTATCACCGGCCTCTTGACCTACATCTGTTGGTGATTGCTGGGAGAAAACAATCAAAGGGATCAGGAACAAAAGAAGATAAATTATTCTTTTCATTTATAGAATTTAGAGATTAATTTCGGACTGTAAACATATATATTTTTTTGCATATAAGGAAATTATTTAACAGAAAAATGAAAAGAAAAATTTAAATGTATGATGTATTCAATAATAAATTATTTGTAATTACTGAAATACAAGTCGATCTGCTACAAAAAAACCCGGCTAAGTTAAACCGGGCTCAATTTATATATATGTGTTTTTTTTATTATTCCGGAACTTGACTTTCTAAACCGGTGTTTTCAACCCAAACATCATTTTTATCCTGGTTGTCAACCTGGTTATCCAGTGTAAAATCAGATGATTGGTAGCCCATTGAACCAGCATTGGTAGTCCATGCTGCTTTATCGGTATCGTCTACATCACCATCACCATCATAATCTCCACCAGGCATACCATAAACCGATGTTGCAATTAGCTTATATCCCAAACCTCCTCCATGTGCCTGTGATAAACCTGTTGAAAAGTCATAGGAATACATTCCTCCTGTTCCTGTTACAGGACTTGCTGAAAGAACCCCTAAATGGTTTCTGTGCCAAACAGCTACAAATAAGTTATTTGATACAGATGAAGTAAATTGTAAAGTTGATGATCCATCAAGATCCACTACCGAACCATCTCGTAAAAGAAAGGCTGCCTGTTCAGCTATTTTTGTGGCACCTGTGGCTGATGCTGCATCAACGGCATCGCGTAACTCTACAATAATCCAGTCAACAACATCTGCATTTGGAATTGCCCCTACAGATTCTGTTCCTGTATAATTCCAGGGTGATGTGTTATACGGTTGCGCTAATGGTATCTCTCCAGTTGTATTAAGGTTGGTGCCCATTTCAGTACCGGAATAAGGACCTTCAAGATAAACAAGTACATCCAGATCAATTCCTGCTAATGTAACAGTGATGGGTTGTTGAAATCCCTGGGTTAAAATATTGGTGCCATTGGAATAGGTTTCTGTGGCAATTTCACCAAGTGTCCAGCTTAATGAGGCATTAGTTCCTTCAAAGTAATCCCCTGCTGATGAAACTACTTCCGGTGAAACCGATTGAGCCATAATGAATGCTGGAAGTAATAAGGCGATAAATAGAACTCTAATATTTTTCATCTTTTCAAATTTGAGGTTTATTCAAAAATCGCTGTAAATATATAAACTATATATCCATATAACAAGTGATTTTATAAAAGATTTTTATATGACCTTCTGGATATCCTGATTTTCTTATATTTACAAAAACACCGGAAGGTTTTTCTTTCCGGTGTTCAAGTTTGGATTAAATTTGCGAAGATGTCCATACCTTCTTTAAGAAGTGAAGGTGATCGGTGCTTTTCTAATTAAAGGTTTTTAGGAAACCTTAATTCCGCAAGGAATTATTAATAGTAAACGATAAGTTGTTGAAAAATAAGACCTGCAATCACTTGCAGGTCTCGTGTTTTTTCACCTATTTAGGTGTATGCTCAAAAACACAAAAACAAA
>JAUVJI010000074.1 GCA_030596605.1 Bacteroidales bacterium | reverse complement strand
GAAACTGATGGTAGTTACATTTATACCACCAAATGGAATGGCGCTGATTTTTATCGTTACGCCTTAGACGGAACCTATATCGAATCATTTACTTGTGGTTCTGCCGGTTCTGTTAGAGATTTAGCCTATGATGGCACTTACTTTTATGGTGGCGCTGCATCACCAACTATTTATGAAATGGATTTTGATGCACAAACTGTTGTAAGTACATTTGGCGCTCCTACCGATTGCAGGGCAATTGGCTATAATGAAGACGATGATGCCTTCTATGCTAACAATTGGGGTAGCGCTATTACCAAGTTTGACAAAACAGGTGCTAACCTGGGAAGCTGGTCTGTAGGACCAATTGGTGACAGCTATTATGGCTTTGCCTATGATAATTATAGCGATGGTGCACCGTATCTTTGGGGTTATGCACAGGTAGGAACTACCCTGAATGAGCTGATTCAGATGTCATTGCCCGACGGAGCTGAAACAGGAACTTATTTTAATGTAGGATCTGTTGCTAATGTCGGAACCGGTATTGCCGGTGGTATGGCCATTGATGATCACCTGATTGCAGGATTATGGGCATTTTTAGGTACATCACAGAATGTAAATATCTGGGGTCTGGAACTATGTGAAGCCGGTCCGTTATGGATTTCTATTGATATAAACTCAGGTTCATTAGGAGCTGGAGACGATCAGGATATTAATGTTCATCTGGATGCGACCGACTTACTGCCTGGAATTTATGAGGCAGAAATTCATTTTTCAACCAACCCGAATGTTGGTTCACCTGTGGTTGAAGTAACGCTAACTGTTTCCGGATTGATTCCGCCAATTAACCTGGCAGGAGCATATGATTGTACTGATGTTGAACTATCCTGGGATATGCCAAGCGGAGGGAATCCAGATAGCTGGAACATTTACCGTGACGGTGTTGCTATTGGAACTTCTACTTCGATGGAATATACCGATGAAATGGTTGATCCGGAAGTTGAATTTTCGTATACTGTAGCGGCAGTTTATGGTGGCGATGAATCGCAAACTACAGCTCCATTCATGATTACAGTACCAACTCCGGTTGACCTTGAAGCATTAGGTCTTGAAGGTGTTGCAGACATTCCAAATGAAAATGATGTGACATTAACCTGGGATGCACCGGCTGCATGTCTTGCTCCTGATAGTTATTCTATTTACAGGGATGGTAATATGATTGCAGATGGTATAACAGCACTTACTTATGTTGATGGTGCCTTGAATGCTGGCTTCTATGAGTACTATGTTGTTGCAGTATATTACTTTGCGGATTCTGATCCTTCTGATCCAACATATGTGTTAATAACAGGTATCGAAGATTATGATGCATCTCTGTTCCAGATCTTCCCGAATCCGGCCAACGATCTTGTAAATGTTAAGACACCGGTAGAAATGACAACTATCCGTGTACTTAATAATGCAGGACAGGTCGTAATTGATGAAACAGTAAATACCATGAACTACCAGATTGATGTTTCTCAATTTGAAAGTGGTATTTATTATATCAAACTTGAAACAGATGAGGGCAGTATTGTAAGGAAGATTGCCGTAGAATAGGAAAATTTTGAACATTTTGACTGCAACTTTAAGTAGTCAGAAATAATGCTTTAAAAGGGGCTGAAATAAAATTCAGCCCCTTTTTTTTTATTTTTTTGATTCAATTAAATTTATTGTTGTATATTTACAGGGCTATATGGCTCATACTTTATGACCACAAATATGGAAATATTATCCAACCATCGATTATATAATTCTCAATAATATTTGAATTTATTTTTATTTATGTCACAAACAAATATGGAATATATTGAATCAAGGCAAGTTTCCTTAAATATAGGGAAAAACAAAATTTCAGGCAACTTCAAATAATAATATAATTAAAAACAACATTATTAGTTAACTAAATTTTTAAGCTTATGAGAAACTTTAACAAATTTTGGATTCTTTTAGTCTCTGCCCTCTTCATTTTCTCGGGCGTTATTGCTCAGAATGAAGTTTCGCCGACATTAAAAAATCTTTTAGAAAAACAAGTAAAGCCTGCAAAGGATTTGCAGCAATTGGGAGGTGCCGAACAAGCACCCACGGTTTTTGAGCAATTGGCTCAAGCCAATCCCGACAGGGATCCTGCATTGGCATTTTGGCCGAATGAAATTGATGTCAACGCCAAAACAACCCCGATCCCATCAGACGATATGTTTGATTTGCAATTCGACTGGCCGGTAGGCATTGGAGGTGGCGAAGCAGGTATTGAAACTGACGGGAACTACATTTACACAACCAAGTGGAATGGTTCTGATTTTTATCAGTATGACCTGGGTGGAAATTACCTTGCAACATTCACCTGTGGAACTGCCGGTGCTATCAGGGACCTTGCCTATGATGGTACTTATTTTTACGGTGGAGCTGCATCTCCAACGGTATTCCAAATGGACTTTGATGCACAAACCGTTGTTAGTACATTTTCAGCCCCTACAGATGTAAGGGCAATTGCTTACAACGAGGATGATGATGCATTTTATGCCAACAACTGGGGAAGCAATATTACAAAGTTCGATATTACCGGGGCAAACCTGGGAAGTTGGAGTGTAGGACCTGTTGGTGACAGCTATTATGGATTTGCTTATGATAATTATTGTGGTGGTACTTTTCTTTGGGGTTATGCTCAGGTGGGTGCTACACTAAATGAACTTGTCCAGATGTCATTACCAGATGGAGCTGAAACGGGTGTTTATTTTGATGTTGGATCGGTTGCAGCTGTTGGAACCGGTATTGCCGGTGGTATGGCTATTGATGATAATCTGTGGCCAGGATTCTGGACAATTATAGGTACATCACAAAATGTGAATATCTGGGGTCTTGAACTCTGTACTTCCGGACCACCACTTACAGTAGATGTTGGTGTACAATCAATCGTAGAACCTTCGTCTGGTGTAGACCTTACAAGTACTGAACCGGTTACAGTTACCATTAAGAACTATGGTACTGATCCACAATCCAATTTTGATGTATGGTTTGAAATGGATGGCGGCGGTCAGGTTGTTGAAACGATTACAACAACTATCAACTCAGGGGAATCTATTGATCATACCTTTGCTGTGACAGTTGATCTTTCTGCCTATGGTACATATGAATTTGAATCATGTACCGATCTGGCAGGAGATGAAAATCCGAATAACGACTGCAAAATAAAATCAGTTGAAAATAGCCAGCCCTCTCAATCATTTTGTATGCCAACGTATTCATCAGGATGTAATGTTGGAGATGGATTTACCGATTTTGCAGTTGAACAAATCCAGAACCTTAACAATGGGTGCGCAGACAACACCGGATTTACAGGATGGAGCGAATATTATGAATTAGGCCCTGCTATTTTACTGCCGGGTTTAGCACATACATTTCAAATGGCTACAGGATATTCAAATCAATATGTAAATATTTGGATTGATTTCAACGATGATATGGTTCTTACTCCTGATGAAATGATCATACAAGATTATAATATTGTAAGTGTAGGTGTATTGTATGATGTTGATATCACAATTCCGGCAGGAGCAACACCAGGTTCTCATAAAATGCGTGTCATGGCTGTATGGGCCAATACCTTTACTGATCCATGCGGTTCATATTCCTATGGTGAAGCAGAAGATTATTCTGTGATTGTTGGTGTACCAGACTATGGCAACCTCGATGGGTATGTAACTGAAAATACCGGTGGCGCTCCTATTGATGGCGCTATGATTGCTGTTAACAATGGCATCTGGACCGGATTTTCCGGATCTGATGGTTATTATGAGATTACAGATGTACTTGTTGGAGACTGGCCGGTAGATTGTACCAAAGATGGTTATAACCCTGCAGCAGCCACAGTAAATATTTCTGTTGGTACAACAACTCAACAGGATTTTGCAATGACATCACCTACAATGGATATTACTCCTGCAGCTATTAATATTATAATTGATCCGAATACTCAGGCCACCGAATATATTGATATTGCAAACAATGGCGATGGCTTGCTGGGTTGGAACGCACAACTTGAAATGCTTACAGATGATGCATGGGATCTGCAATTCTCATTTGATGTGGAAATCGCAACAGGTGCATTGGGAAATGCCGGAGCCGAATGTGACGGACAGTATTACTATACCACCCGTTGGGCGACCAATTTAATTCATAAGTTTGACCTCGATGGAAATCTGGTTGAAGAATTTTCAATTGGAGGAGTTTCCGGGCTCAGGGATCTTGCCTTTGATGGAACCTACATGTATGGTGGCGCTGCTGCCAATACAATTTATGAAATGGATTTTGCAAGCCAGACACTGATTAGCTCAATTAGTTCTCCGCAGGCAGTCCGAAGCATTGCCTATGATGCTGGCGATGATGCATTCTGGTGTGCTAACTGGGATACTGATATTACGCTGGTGAGCAAAGCGGGAGTTGCCTTGAATGTACTCCCTGCAGCAGTCCATGGATTAGGCGGAATGTACGGCACAGCTTATGATACCTGGTCGACAGGTTCACCTCAGCTTTGGATCTTTGACCAGGGAGCCGGTGGAGGAACAGCTCAACTTATTCACGAGGCTGATCTGAATTCACTTACAATGACCGGATTTTCTTATGATGTAATGAATGATTTGGGTCCTAACGCTTCTGCCATAGCCGGTGGATTGTTCCTTGTTGATAATATTTATCCTGGAATTTTGTCAATTGGTGGCTTGTTACAGGGTACTCCTGATATGTTCTTCATGTATGAACTGGCACCTGCTGTTGGACTTTGGATTACCATTGACCCTACTTCAGGAGATGTTGATCCTGGTAATATTGGAATAATGGATGTGAATTTCGATGCTACGGATATTGTACCTGGTACAGTAAAAACAGCCAACATTCATTTCACCTCTGATCCTGATGTAGGCTCAGTTACGATTCCTGTTTCCATGACTGTTGGTAATCTCCAGTTTGGATATATAGAAGGAAATGTATTTCTTGATGGCTCATTACCCTATAATATCGGGGATGTAACCGAAGTACTGGTTGAAGCCGGCCCCTATTCTACATTTCCTGTTGCAAATGGTGATTACCAAATTACAGTTTATCCGGGAACCTTTGATGTGGTTGCCACACTTTACGGGTATGAAACACAAACAGCTCCAGGTATTGTTGTTGCTGAAGGTGCAACTGTAACAGGTATTGATTTTACATTACCTATTCTCTATGGTAGGTTAATGGGTACTGTGACCGATGACATTACGGGTGATCCGATTGAAAATGCTACGATTTCTGTAATTGATACAGATTTCGAAGTGATGACAGCAGCTGATGGTACCTATGAAATAATTATCGAAGCCGGTACTTATGATGTCATGGCCAATCATCCTACATATATGGCTGAAGTAGCACAAGATGTAGATGTCATTGCAGAGGCTGATACACAGATTGATTTTGAACTTCAATTCCAGGTACAATGCCAATTTTATGTTGTTCTTTGGGATGATTTCGGCGATGGCTGGAATGGCTGTTCTCTTACAATCTCTGTTAATGGCACTGTTGTATTGAATAACATTACCATTGCAAGTGGTTATGGCCCCGAAACTTTTTATTTTGATGTAGGATCCGGAGATGATATTACTTGCGTATTTACACCTGTTTCATGGCAAGAAGAATGTTCATACTATATTTATGATAATGATGATAATGAAGTATTTGCCGATGGTGTAGGTGGAGTTGTACCTACCGGCGGAACGTTCACCGGTACATGTATCGTGTTTATTTATGGTGACCTGGCAGGTACGGTTACAGAATTGGGAACAGGAAATCCGATAGAGGGTGCAGAAATTTTGATTGATGATTTGACGGACGAAACTGCAGCTGACGGCACTTATCTCATAGAAGGTGTAATGATTGGAACATGGGATGTTTATTGCGATGCCGCAGGTTACAATCCTGCTATAGCAACCGGTGTTGTAATCCTTGAAGAACAGGTCACAATTCAGGACTTTGAACTGACTGCCCCGGAATTCACTGTTGATCCATTATCAGTAGAAGTTACTCTGGAACCGAACCAGACAACGGATGAAACTGTAAACATTAGTAACCCCGGACTTGGGACAGTTGACTGGAGTGCAGCTGTTGTAGTTATAACTGGCGATAACGGAACAGATGAAATGTTTGACCTTCTGTTTGACTGGCCTGTTGGTGTAGGTGGTGGTGAAGCCGGAATTGAAACTGATGGTAGTTACATTTATACAACCAAATGGAATGGTTCTGAGTTCTATCGTTATGCCATGGACGGAACCTACATCGAATCATTTACTTGTGGTTCTGCCGCTGCAATCAGGGATTTGGCTTATGACGGAACTTACTTCTATGGTGGCGCTGCATCACCAACCGTTTATGAAATGGACTTTGATGCACAAACTACAGTAAGTACATTTAGTGCTCCAACCGATTGCAGGGCAATAGGTTATAATGAAGACGATGATGCGTTCTATGCCAATAACTGGGGTAGCGCTATTACCAAGTTTGACAAAACAGGTGCTAACTTGGGAAGCTGGTCTGTAGGACCAATTGGTGACAGCTATTATGGTTTTGCCTACGATAATTACAGCGATGGGGCACCTTATCTCTGGGGCTATGCACAGGTAGGTGCCACAACAAACGAGCTTATTCAAATGCAATTACCTGACGGAGCTGAAACAGGAACTTATTTTGATGTGGGATCTGTTGCTAATGTAGGAACCGGTATTGCCGGTGGTATGGCCATTGATGATAACCTGGAAGTCGGATTTTGGGTCTTTTTAGGCACCTCTCAGAATGTAAATATCTGGGGGCTTGAACTTTGTGAAGCCGGCCCGGTTTGGTTAACCATTGATCCAACCTCCGGCACACTGGGACCTGTAACAAACGAAGACATGACATTACATTTTGACGCGTTTGAATTACTACCGGGTGTTTATGAAGCCGAAATTCATTTCTCAACAACACCTAATGTAGGTGAACCTATTGTTGCAGTCACCATGACTGTTGAAGGTTTGATTCCGGCCATTGACCTTGCAGGTTCATGGGATTGTACCGATGTTAACCTCACATGGGAAATGCCGACAGGCGGTGATCCTGACAGCTGGAATGTATACAAAGACGGTGTATTACTTGATAATGTAACCGTGATGTCGTATACTGATGAGATGGTAGATCCAGATGTTGAATTCTGCTACGAAGTTACAGCTGTTTATGGTGGTGAAGAGTCACAGCCTACTCCGGAATTTTGCCTGACTGTTCCAATACCGGGTGACCTTGAAGCATTAAATTTCGAGGGTATAGTAGATGATCCTGATGAAAACTGGGCAACTTTCTTCTGGGATGTCCCGACAGCATGCTTAGTCCCAAGCAGTTATACCATTTATATAGATGGAGAAGTGCATGCAAGTGGTATTACAGATCTTACTTATGTTGATGGACCATTTGATCCAGGATTCTATGAATTTTATATTGTAGCAGTTTATTATTTTGGTGAATCTGATCCATCTAACCCTGAATATCTGCTCTTCACCGGAATTGAAGACTATAGTGCAGAATTATTCCAGATCTATCCTAACCCGGCTACTGAACTTGTAAATGTTAAGTCACCGATTGAGATTGAATCAATCCATGTGCTGAACAATGCAGGACAGTTAGTTGTGGATGAAGAAGTAAACGCTGAATTCTACCAGATCGATGTATCACAGCTTGAAAGTGGTATTTACTACATCAAACTCGAAACAGGTGAAGGTGAATTGCTAAGAAAGATTACGATTAGGTAATCCTAATTCGTCCGACCACTCCAAGTGGTCAGACGAATAAACTATAAGAGGCCGGACATTGCTCCGGCCTCTTTTTATTTTCCCAAAATATTAATTCCTTACACACCTTAGAATATTTATCATTTTCAAAAAATCGTATATTTACCCTTTCAAAATCGAAAAAGATATGTCAAAGATGATAAATCAGATAATTATACTTTCATTTTTAATTTGTTCAATTAGTTTACAATTAACTGCCCAGATTGAAACAAAACAATTTGATAGTTCTAAAGACTTGTGTGTACCTCAATATTCAACAGGATGTTCTGAGGGTGATGGTTTTACCGATTTTGCAGTTGAAGAAATTGAAAATTATGGATCAGGTTGTGAAGATAATATGGGTTATGATGGCTGGAGCCAGTACCTTGAGATTGGCCCTGCTTTCCTGATCCCGGGCTTTACACACGATTTTATAATGCAAACCGGATATGATGACCAATATGTAACAATATGGATTGATTTTAATGATGATCTTGTTCTAACTGAAGATGAAAAAGTTCTTATTGATTTTATTTTAGTTGAAGCAGACCAGTTTTATACAGCGCCTGTTGCTATACCACCGGATGCTACAATGGGACTACACATAATGAGAGCACGGACAAACTGGACTAACTCCGCCTCCGATCCTTGTGATAACTATTCATACGGAGAAGCAGAGGATTATATGGTGATTGTTGGCGAGGCTGCATTTGGGACTTTAGAAGGCGTTGTTACCGAACTTGCTGGTGGTGCCCCTGTTGAGGGCGCTGAAATCACGCTTGGTGGTATTTATCCATATTCAGGAGTCTCCGGTTCGGATGGAGCCTATGAGATAGAAAATATCCTGGTTGGTGAATACACGGTTGAATGTTTCAAAGAAGGTTATAATGTTATTTTTGATACAGTTACCATTGAAGAAGATATTATTTCATTCATAGATTTCCAGCTTACACAACCCAACATTTCTGTAAACCCGTTATTTGTTTCCAAAACATTGGCTCCAAACACTACAGGAGAGGAGACCATCTATATTGAAAATTCCGGAAATGGTGAATTGAACTGGTCAGCTTCCATGCTCATGATAAACAAAAACGAAAAAGATTTTATGGATCTTCAGTTCCAATATCCTGTCGGAGGAGGGAACGGGGAAGCCGGAATTGAATCAGATGGCAACTACATATATACAACACAATGGAACGGAGACAGCTTCTATAAATATGATCTGGAAGGTAACTATCTTTTAGCGTTCACCATCCCGGACACCTATGCTATCAGAGATCTTGCTTATGATGGCACCTATTTTTATGGTGGCGCTGCTTTTTCAGAAGTCTATGAAATGGATTTCGATAACCAGGACCTTGTAAGCACATTCATAGCTCCTACAGATGTGAGGGCTATTGCCTACAACGAAGTAGAAGATGTTTTTTATGCCAATAACTGGGATTCACCTGTTTTTATCTTTGATAAAACAGGTGCAACTTTGGGAAATTTTAGCATAGGTCCGGTAGGTGATGATTATTATGGTTTTGCTTACGATAATACCACTTTCGGAGGGCCTTTTCTCTGGGGATATGCCCAGATAGGAAGTACCCAGAATGAGATTATCCAGATTCAGCTTCCGTCAGGAACAGAGACCGGATACACGTTGAATGTAGCCACCAAACTTTCGGGCTATGTGTGGGGTGATGCAGGTGGTTTGTTCACACATTCCAACCTGGTTTTTGGAAAAACAACACTGGGAGGCATGGTACAGAATGAATGGATATGGGGATTGGAACTGGGTGATGCCCAGACTTGGTTATGCGTGAATCCTACAGGTGGTACACTTGCAGGAGGAACAGGTGAAGAGATTTCAATTTTATTTGATGCGATGGACCTGGAAGTTGGAGTTTATGAAGCTGAAATCCATTTCACCACATGGCCGGATGTGGGCACTCCAGTGGTTGATGTAACACTAATTGTTACAGAAGAAATTCCTGATCCCCCTATTAATTTTTATTTCTACGGGGGTTGTGATACCCTTCAATTGTGTTGGGATGTAATTGTTGCCGATAGTTTTAGTATTTATAATTACGGAGTTTGGGTAGCTAACACTATAGAAACATGTTACACCTTTGCCGGTCCGGATAACTATAGCGTATTTGTTACTGCGTGGCTTGGAGGGGTGTCATCAAATCCCTCGAATATTCTTGAGTTTGAAATACCATGGCCCGCAGATTCAGAACCTGTTAATTTTGAAGTTGAAGATGTTAATAATAATATAGTATACCTGGGTTGGGATAATCCACCGGGATGTGCTGTGGAAGATGGTTTTAATATTTACAGGGATGGGGTCAAGATCAATGAAGATATAATTACTGAATTAAATTATTCCGATACGCTTGAATCTTCGGGATCTTATGAGTATTATACCACAGCTGTTTATTATTTTGGGGAGTCCGATCCATCAAATAGTGAAATTGTGGTAATTACATCTGTCGGGAATCAAAATACTTTAGGTGTTTCGGTTTTCCCAAATCCTGCCAGAGACAAGGTTTATATTCAATCTTCCGAAGTTGTTGAGAAGATTGAATTATTGAACAATTTAGGAGCAGTCATTCATTCAGAAAAAGTAAATGACAGAGGATATCAATTAAATGTATCGCCTTTTAATCCTGGAATTTATTTTATAAAGATAGAAACCGGACAGGATTTGATCTTACGAAAGATTGTGATTGAGTAATCGTTTCCGCTGCAGAGGACAACAATGGCAGTGTATCCCGCCATTAGCGGGATAGGAGAAATCCCTCAGCAAAGATCACAGTAGCTGGCAGTTAGATAGTATTAGCATTAGCCTAAAAAAACATTGCAATACCTCTATTCTTTTTGTATATTTACAACTTCTTAAAAAATCGTGTCATGAAAACTCCAAGACTAATCATTGGCCTTTGTCTGTCTATATTTTTAGGTTTAATTCCTTTAAATACAAAATCTCAAACCGGATCACTGGATGTTTGCGTTTCCTGTATAGGTGGAGGTAGCATTGCCGGAGCAATTATTTCTGTAGGTAATCTGTATATTGATACCACAGGAACCAGTGGTTGTGTTTATTTCACCGATATACCTGTTGGCACATGGGATGTAACTTGCGAGATTGAAGGATATTCTATTCCACCAACCATGGTTGAAATCATTGAAGGCATGACCACACAAAGTAACTTTGAATTGTATTGCTCCATATTTATTGTGGATCCTTTAAATATTGAGGCATGGCTTGAGCCAAATCAACAAGAAATAGAAATTATTACACTCTCGAATCCCGGACTGGAAAGTGTGGATTGGAGCGCTGATCTGGAAATTTTCCCACCTGCCGGTACAGATGATTTCCTTGACGTACAATTCATGTACCCATTATCAGGGACGACTGGAGAAAAAGGGATTGAATGTGATAGCGAATATTTTTATGTCACTAGCATAAATGGAGAAGTTTACAAGTACGCTCTGGATGGAACTTTTCTTGAAACTTTTTCAATTGGTTTTAACTTCAGTGATCTGGCTTTTAATGGTACTTATTTTTATGGAGGCACAGGTTCGCTTACCATATATGAAATGGATTTTTATACTCAAACCATAGTAAGTACATTCACTGCTCCTGAAAATGTACGGGCTATAGCTTATAACCACGATGAAAACATTTTTTATGGTTACAGTTGGGGTGGAAACATTATCGCTTTTGATCCTTCAGGTGCTATGTTAGGTTCAGCACCCGTTGGTCCGAGTGAAGCCGTTTATTCAGGGTTTGCCTATGACAATGTTACAGAAGCTGGGCCTTATCTGTGGGGTTATGGATTGACCGGTTCCGAACTGAATGTTCTTGTTCAACTTCAACTTCCTTCCTTGCAGGAAACCGGATTCACAGTTAACTTGGATTCATTGTTAGGTGTACCCCTGAATAATGTTTCCGGTGGTTTGTTCACACATCCTGAGATTTTACCGGACACATGGACACTTGGTGGTGTGGTGACGGATGAATGGATCTGGGGGCTGGAGCTGGCAGAAACTTTTACCTGGATTTCCATTGAACCGACCTCAGGAACTTTAGGGCCAGGGGAAAGTGAAGAGATGGAAGTTTATTTAGATGCAACAGATTATATCCCCTGGACATATCAGGCTGATATACAATTTTCCACAATTCCAAATGTAGGCTCTCCGGTTGTTGATGTTACTATGGTTATACCGGGGCCACCCATGCCACCGTATGATCTTGAAGCAACAATAAATTGTGTTACAGTTGATTTAATATGGGAACTGTCAAATTTATATTATCCTCCTGTAACATTCAATGTATATCGAAACGAAGAAATGATTGCTAATGTCCCGGATAAATTTTATTCCGATTCTCTAGTAATTCCCGAAGTACAATACGAATATGCTGTAAGTGCTGTTTATACGATTGGTGAAACTATGCCATCATTCCCAATAAATATAACAGTTCCATTACCTGATGAACTGGAACCTTTAAATCTGGATTTTACATATATTAATGGTGGCATAATTTGTTTTTCTTGGGAAACAAATGCATGCCTGCAACCTGAAACGTATAGCTTATACCGAAATAGTGAATTAATTGCAATACTTTTCGAGCCAGAGTATTGTGATACGCTCACAACACCAGGTTTATACGAATATTATGTAACTGCTACTTATTACTTTGGTGACTTCGGACCTTCAAATACCTTTTATTTCATATTCACAGAAACATCTGAAATCGCTCAAAGTGACATTAAATTATTCCCAAATCCAACAAAAGATAATCTTTTTATAAAATCTCCAAAAATGATTGAAAGGATCGAAATATTTAATAATACAGGGAGGGTTATCACTAATAAAAAAGTAAACAGTAAATCTTACCAATTAGATGTATTGCATTTTAATCCTGGAATTTATTTCATAAAGATAGAAACCGAATATGACATGATCTTGCGCAAGATCGTGATTGAATAATATTAAGTGTCATTCCGAATCAGTGAGAGTGGCAAGGGTGCAGGAGTGAAGAATCCCCTGGCGACTCATCACTGCCAACAGCATCTGAAAGTGTAGAATAGTAAATGGATAACTCACCCCTTTCCTTCAATGTCTTGGGCATGGGATTCGACATTAGGGCTGTTCAATGCTATCAAATTTATTGATAACATTTATTTGGTTTTTCTCTGTGTAACTCGGTGCTTCTCAGTGTAGCTCTGTGATATAGCTGTTACACAAAGTTACTCAAAGTTTCCACAAATCTTCACAAAGAAAAAACACTAATTTTTATATTGCGCTGGTATTTAATATCATATGCTTTTTTGCCGATTTTCATTATATTAGAATTGAACAGCCCTGGATTCGACATAACAGTATGGATATTTTGTAAACTTCTTTTCATAATTTTGCAGCTCCTTTAAAAAGGAGTTCACAATGATCTCAGTTAATAACCTGTCGATACATTTTACCGGTACTGATCTTTTCAGTAACGCTTCCTTTTTGATCAATGACAAGGACCGGATTGGGTTAGTTGGTAAAAACGGATCGGGAAAAACCACACTGCTGAATATCATTTCAAGAAATCTTATTCCGCAACAAGGAGAAGTTGTGATCCCTTCCGATACCACCATTGGTTACCTCAGGCAGGAAATGGAAACAAACAGTCAAAAAACCATCTTTGATGAGGCATTAACAGCATTTAATGAAACTTTAAAACTCGAAAGTAAAATCCGGAAACTCAATATCGAAATTGCTGAACGTACCGATTATGAGTCCAGGGAATACGATCAGCTTATTCATCAATTAACCGATGCAAACGAACGGTTTCAGGTCATTGGTGGCCAGTCGATGGAAGGTGAAACCGAAAAGGTTTTAAGCGGCCTTGGATTCAAAAGGTCAGATTTTTCGCGGCCGGTATCAGAATTCAGCAGTGGATGGCAAATGCGAATTGAACTGGCAAAAATACTTTTACAAAAACCGGATGTCATCCTTCTTGATGAGCCAACCAATCATTTGGATATTGAATCTATTCAATGGTTAGAGGAATTTTTGATCAATTATTTCGGTGCCGTGGTTCTTGTTTCTCACGACAGGGCTTTTCTCGACAATATCACCAAACGAACCGTTGAAATTGAATTAGGAAAGATATATGATTATAAGGCCAGTTACAGCGGATATGCTACAATGCGCGAAGAACGGCTGGAAAGGCAAAAAGCAGCTTATGACAATCAACAAAACCAGGTAAGACAAATTGAACGGTTTATAGAACGGTTTAGGTATAAAAACACCAAATCCCGGCAGGTGCAATCGAAAATTAAGATGCTCAATAAACTGGATGAAATTGAAATTGAAGAAATCGACCACTCAGCAATTCATTTCCGGTTCCCACCTGCACCGAGATCAGGAAAAGTAGTAATTGAAGGCATTAACCTGGGAAAGAACTACGAAGAATTGCAAGTTCTCAAAAATCTGAATTTTGCCATTATCAATCGCGACAGGATAGCATTTGTTGGAAAGAATGGTGAAGGAAAAACAACCCTTTCCAGGGTGATAGTAAAAGAGCTGGAATACACTGGAACATTAAAATATGGGCATAATGTAAAAATTGGCTATTTTGCACAAAACCAGGGGGATTACCTTGATCCTGATAAAACGGTTTTTGAAACCATTGATGATATTGCAGCCGGTGATGTTCGCAAGCAAGTCAGAACCATATTGGGGGCTTTTCTTTTCAGCGGTGATACCATCGATAAAAAAGTGAAGGTGCTTTCAGGTGGTGAAAAATCAAGATTATCCCTTGCTAAATTATTACTAACCCCTTCCAACCTCCTTATCCTGGATGAGCCTACCAACCATCTTGACATGCAGTCGAAGGATATTCTCAAAAATGCTTTATTGCAATATGATGGAACTTTGATCATTGTATCTCATGACCGGGATTTCCTCCAGGGACTAAGCAATAAAGTGTTTGAATTCAGGGAACAAAATATAAAAGAACATCTTGGGGACATCTATGATTTTCTGGAATACCGAAAACTGAAATCCTTACAACAATTAGAAAAGGCTAAAAAATCAGGAAACAATCAAAAGGGACAACCTTCAGATCGAAAGTTAAGTTACGAACTAAAAAAACAGTTGGAGCGGGATATTCGGAAAGTTTCCACTCAAATAAAAAAATCAGAAGAGGGAATTGAAAAACTTGAAAATGAAATTCAGGGCAAAAGTAAAATCTTAAGCAATACAGCCCAACAAAAAAACATTGATTTCGATAAGGTTTCACAAGAATATAATTCTCTGACAAAAGATCTTGAAAATGAAATGTCGAATTGGGAGTTACTACACGTCAAACTTGAAGAGATGAAACAGCGGTAAGTATTTATGAAAAATTAAACAGTCTCTTAGAATTTCCGCTTTTTTAATTGATCGGCAAATTTGATTAGTTCTGATTTTCTATCATCAGCATCATTAATTTTATCAAGAAACTTGATTCCCTGCTTAAAATATTTTTCAATCTCTTTTGAAGTAATAGAATCAATATTCAAGGTTTCATAAATCTCTTTTACTCCGTTAATTTTCTCCAATTCATTATCAAAGTCTTTATTGAAGAAATAGTGTAATGATTCATACGTTTTGCTATCAGCAAGTTCAAAAGCCTTTAAATAGAGGAAAGTCTTTTTGTTGGCAAGAATGTCCCCGCCATTTTGTTTTCCAAATTTTTCCTCATTACTGAATACATCCAATAAATCATCCTTCAATTGGAAGGCGATTCCAATATTTTCACCAAAACGATAAATATTGTCAGCATCTTCAGGTGATGCTTCAGCAACGATAGCTCCTATTTTCAAACTTCCGGCAATTAAGACTGCGGTTTTTAACCTGATCATATTTATATAGTTGTCAATCGAAACAATTTTCTGCGATTCGAAATTCATATCGTATTGCTGACCTTCACAAACTTCGATGGCCGTTTTGTTAAAAACAGAAAAAACCTTCGATCTGACTTTTTCAGGTGCTTTCATAATGTAATCAAACGAAAGCGCCATCATGGTATCTCCTGAAAGAATGGCAACATTGGGGTTCCATTTTTTATGGACTGTTGACTTGCCCCGGCGTAACGGAGCCTGGTCCATGATATCATCATGCAACAGTGTAAAATTGTGGAATATCTCTATTCCTATTGCTGGATCCAATGCATTGCTAATATTACCACCAAACATATCACAAGCCAACAGGCAGAGTACAGGTCGTAACCGTTTGCCACCCAAATCAAGAATGTAGTTAATAGGACTGTAGAGTTCAACAGGTTCTTTATCAAAAGTCAGATCTGAAATCCCCTCCTTTATGATTTTCTGAAGGTTTTGTAATGAATGCATTGATTATTCCTCTAATATACTTAATAAATACTGTCCGTATCCACTTTTTAATAAAGGTTCGGCTAATTTATGAAGCTGTTCTTTGCCAATATATCCCATACGGTATGCCACCTCTTCAATACATCCAATTTTCAATCCCTGACGATGTTCGATAACTTCAACAAATTGTGATGCCTGTAACAATGATTCAAAAGTTCCGGTATCGAGCCATGCAGTTCCCCTGCTCAAAATCCCAACCTTTAGTTTTCCCTGCTCAAGATAATACTTATTGACATCTGTTATTTCGTATTCACCTCTTGCGCTGGGTTGCAGATTTTTAGCCACCTCTACTACAGAGTTATCATAAAAATACAAACCAGGTACTGCAAAGTTCGATTTGGGGTTTTTGGGTTTTTCTTCAATGGAAACGGCCTTCTCATTTTTATCGAATTCTACAACACCATAACGTTCAGGATCAGATACGTGATAAGCAAATACCACTCCTCCATCAGGATCATTATTGCTTGCTAATAAAGTTCCTAATCCGCTTCCATAAAATATGTTATCGCCCAAAACCAGTGCGGCTTTTTCCTTTCCTATAAAGTCAGCTCCAATAACAAATGCCTGCGCAAGTCCGTTAGGAATTACCTGTTCAGCATAACTGAACGAGCAACCCAGTCCGGCTCCATCTCCTAACAACCTCTTGAATCCGGGTAAGTCATGAGGAGTTGAAATAACTAATATATCATTTATTCCTGCCATCATCAAAACCGATAATGGATAATAGATCATGGGTTTATCGTAAATGGGCATCAGTTGCTTACTGATTCCAAGTGTTATCGGATGAAGCCTTGTGCCGGCACCTCCGGCTAATATAATTCCTTTCATTTTCTTTTGTTATTTGTAATTTATTGATAATTCAATAGTAATTCATTGTAACTTGCTTGATTAACCTCTAACTTCTCACGCTGATCCCCGAGTATCAATTTGTTCGATTTCCAAATCATCAAGCTCTATATCTTCTTCCTCATCAAAAATTTCGAGCAAGGGTTCTTTAAAGGTCTTGGTTGTTATTCGTTTATCAAGCGTAAGTATTAATGAAGGCAATAAAAATAAATTTGATAAAAGCGCTACAATAAGTGTGAAAGCGATCAGATACCCAAGCGATTCGGTACCTCCGAAGGATGATAAAATAAAAATGCCGAATCCGAAGAAAAGTACAACTGAAGAATAGATCATACTAAACCCTGTTTCACGCAATGCTTCAATTACCGAATCCTTTATTCTCCAATTATTTATTTTTAGTTGTAAACGATATCTTGACAAAAAATGAATGGCATTATCAACAGAAATTCCAAGAGCGATACTAAATATCAAAACCGTGGATGGTTTTATGGGAATACCAATGTAGCCCATCATAGCAGCAGTCATAAGAAGCGGGATAATATTAGGGACAAGGGAGATAAGAATCATCCGCATGGAGGTAAAAAGTAACGCCATTAAAATGGTTATGATCACCAAAGCAAGCAAAAGACTGGTAAATAAATTTTTAACAAGATAATTTGTCCCTTTTAAGAACACCACACTGGTACCGGTTATTTCCACGTCAAATTTCTCTTTGGGAAAAATGGAATCAATCCGGGGTATTAATTCATCACTTATCCGCTGGATATCAGAAGTACCTATGTTTGCCATTTGCGTACTGATCCTTGCATAACGCATGGTAGTATCAATAAAGGAATTAATAATGGACTTTTTATTATTTTCAACTTTTGGGATATATTTTAATATAAAGTTTTTCTCCTGGTTATTGGGTAATCCATACATTGATTCATCGCCATTATAAAACGCCTGTTTTGAGAATTTAAGAACTTCGGCCACTGAAAGTGATTTGGACAATTCAGGATAGGTGGCAAGAACCTGCTCAAGCTCATTAATTTTTTTTATAGTTGAAAGTTTTTGAACCCCTTTTCTTTTCCTTGTATCTATTGATATTTCGAATGGCATAACACCTTTAAAATGCTCTTCCATAAAAACAAGATCTTTGAACATTTTGTCTTTTTTGGGAATATCATCAACTATTTTACCCGTAGTTTTTAATCCTATCATACCAAAAATCGCAATCAACAAGAGCGCAACTGTTGTAATATAGATTGGGTTTCTTTTGGTTAATACTACTTTAACAACCCGTTCAATAAGTTTGCTGACCGTACTTTTATCGAGGTGGCTGAAGTGGCGTTTTTTAGGAGGTGGTAAGTAGCTGAAAAAGATAGGAACAAGGAATAATGAAAGTATATAAGCAACCATTATATTGATGGAGGCAATAACTCCAAACTCAACCAGTAGTTTGTTTCCCGTAATAATAAATGCAGCAAATCCGGCAGCTGTAGTTGCATTGGTCAAAAGATTAGCATTACCAATACGCTGTACAACCCGTGAAAGCGATTTGATTTTATTCCCATGACTTTTGTATTCGTTGTAATATTTGTTTAGAAGGAAAATACAATTCTCAACCACAATAACAATCAACAGTGGTGGAAAAATCCCTGTTAGCATTGTGACTTTATAACCCAACAACGACATAGTTCCAAAAACCCAGACTATACATATAAGAACAATGAGCATTGGGAAAAATACTGCCTTGAATGACCTGAAAAAAATCAGCAGAATAATGGAGGTTATGACCAGGGCCAGTATCACAAAAAACGTTAGCTCATCCTCCAATTTTTTTGAAGTAACTGTTCGTATATAAGGCAAACCGGAATAATGAACATCAATATTATACTGTTGTGAAAACTCGTCCACCTTTAATCTGATATCCTCAACCAGGACTATTCTTTTTTTTGTATTTAGCTTTTTCTCTTCAAGTGTAAGAGCTATTAAACTAACATTGGTCTTAGAATTAAAAAGAAGGCCTTCGTAAAAAGAGAGGGAATAGATAACCGATTTTATACTGTCAACTTCATACTGGCTAACAGGTCTTTTCTTTGCAACAGGTTCAAAATCAAATTTTTTAAGCGCTTTATTTTTATTGAGATTGTATATTCTGGCAAGGGATAGTACTTCTTCAACCCCATCAATTATTTTCAATTCATGGGTAAGGTCATATAATCCATTAAACTTATCGATTTTAAAAATATCATCGTCGTCTATTGCAATGAATAAAACACTTCCATCCTTACCGAATCGTTCCTTGAATTCGTCATAAGCTATTCTCGTTGAATCAGAGGCAGGCAATAAACTGGCAAATTCGTATGACATCTCCACACGTAAAGCATAAATGCCAATGAATAATGTAAGTAGTGCTATGGCTATTAAATTAACCAGTCGGTAACGAAGGATATGCCTAACAAGATAAATCCACATATGGGGCAGTCAGATATGTCTAAAATTCAGTTATTTTGAAAAAGTCCACGAAATTAAAACTTTCACCGAAGATATAAAAATTAATTGTACATCCTTATTTCCGCAAACATTTTTTTATCCACAAATTCCACGAATTGGATGAAGTTTCTTATCAGAAACTTAGGAAAAATTACATTTTCAATCCAAGAGGACACAAACACCCTTACCCACTTTCATT
>JAUVJI010000041.1 GCA_030596605.1 Bacteroidales bacterium | reverse complement strand
TAATGGCTGATATAATTGAAAGCCGTGATCATCAGGGTGATGAATCAATAAAGAGCTTTAAGGCGATAGTAAATAACATGATAAAAAAGCATAAAGACTCATTCCTTTCACCCCCTACAATTACACTTGGTGATGAATTTCAGGCAATTGTAAAATCACTTGACACAGGTGTTGATATTATCATTGCAACCGAAGAATTTATAATAAAAAATAATTTTGAATTTAAACTACGTTATATCCTGAACTATGGTTCGGTTGAAACAGAAATAAATCCTAAAGTTGCTTATGAAATGTTGGGTGAGGGATTAACATCAGCCAGGGAATTATTATCTGAAATAAAAAAGGACGGAAAGCGTTTTGTGATTAATTTGGATTCGGACAAATCAAATATATTTAATAATCTGTTTTATCTATTTGCATCTATTGTGGATAAGTGGAAATTAGTTGATTTTGAATTAATAAGCTCTTTTATTGAAAAACAAGATTATAAGAAAGTTGCACAGCAATTTAAGAGAGATAGGGCTAGTGTTTGGAGAAAGGAAAAAACACTGCAAATCAGACAATATGTAGCTGCTAAGGAAGTAATTAAGCAAGTTGTAAAACTATGAGCATATTATCTGTTATTTTCTTTGTTTTATTTATTCTCGGTTGTGAAATAATGTTGGTGTTAGTCTTCTGGATCATCAAAATGTATAGCAATGATCGAAAGGAGATAATAATATCAATATTCAAGGGTGTTTTGGAAAGGGGTTTCCTATTTGTTGGCCTACTTCTAGGTATTGATGTAATACTCATTTTATTTGGCGCATTAAAAATTGGTACAAGATTACATGAAGATAAAAGTTCAAAAATTTCTAATAACTTATTTCTTGTTGGAAATATTCTCTCTGTATTATTAGCGATTATATATTCTGAGGTTTGGAAATTTTTTATGAATTAGGATTTGTTATACTTTGAATGTTTTAATAATGGTTCACTTATTAATCAAAAATATCAAAAAGCTTGTCCAGGTAGAGGACAAACCTAAAAAATGGAAAGCCGGCAAAGAAATGGCTGATGTTGCCACAATTGATAATGCCTGGCTTCTCATAGAAAATGACCGGATTAAAGATTTCGGATTTATGTCTGAGTTTTCAACTTCAAACTTCAAACCTCGAACTTCGAACTTGCAAAAGATTGATGCTTCAGGCCGCATGGTTTTCCCTTCCTTCTGCGATTCACACACCCACCTTGTTTACCCCGCCAGTCGCGAGATTGAATATGTCGATAAGATCAAAGGACTTTCCTACGAAGATATCGCTAAAAGGGGAGGAGGTATCCTGAACTCTGCAAAGCGAATGAAGGAGACTACTGTTGATGAATTGGTGGATGGTGCACTACAACGTCTGGAAGAAATTGTATCATATGGAACAGGAGCGGTTGAAATTAAAAGTGGTTACGGATTAGATACAGGAGAAGAACTGAAAATGTTATATGCCATCAGGAAATTGAAAGAACTTTCTCCACTCACTATAAAATCAACCTTTTTAGGTGCCCATTCCATCCCTGCTGAGTATCGTGGAAAACAACATGAATATGTTGATATTGTTATCAATGAAATGATCCCGCAAGTGGCTGCTGAAGGGTTGGCCGATTATATTGATGTATTTTGCGACCGGGGATTTTTTACCGTAGAAGATACTGAAAGGATATTAATGGCGGGGTTGAAATACGGATTGCGATCGAAAATCCATGCCAATGAGCTGGATTATTCAGGCGGAATTCAGGTAGGGGTAAAGTACAATGCTTTGTCGGTTGATCATCTGGAATATACAGGAGACGAAGAAATAGAAGTTTTGAAAAATTCAGAAACTATGTCAACTATCCTGCCGGGAGCAGCATTTTTCCTGGGAATGATATATGCCCCTGCCCGTAAAATGATCGATGCCGGATTGCCTGTGGCTATGGCCAGCGACTTTAATCCGGGTTCCTCACCATCTGGAAATATGCAATTGATCCTGTCAATGGCCAGCATATTATACCGCTTAACTCCAGAAGAGGCCATAAACGCTTGTACCATTAACGGGGCTTATGCAATGGGCATAGAGGAAGACTTAGGAAGCATTGCCAAAGGGAAAAAGGCCAATCTGTTTATCACAAAAGAAATTCCAACCATTGAGTTTATGCCATATTATTATGGGAGTAATAAGGTGGAAACGGTGATTTTGAATGGAAGGATTGTTTAGAGTTCTGTGTTTTGTGTTCTGAGTTCGTGTTTGAGGGTTGATTTTTTATTATTTTTGTTCATTATAATATCCGCAAATGGCACTTGAAAAGATTCATATTAATAACTTCAAATCTCTTGTAGACTTAACAATTGAAAAACCAAATCCTTTTACGGTATTTGTTGGCCCAAATGCTTCAGGTAAGTCAAATGTTTTTGAAGCATTAGAATTTTATACCTATGTAATTAAGTATGGATTTGATGAAGCGATACACCTGTTTCAAGGAAAAGAAGCAATTATAAACTTTAATAATAAAAATCCTGAATTTGAAATTCAAATTAATTTCTCTGGGACATCAACATTTGTAAAAGCAGATAAATATAAATTAAAACCTAAATTTGAAGGGATCGATCCACAAAAATTTATACAGATAAAACTATCTCCTACTGAAATACCATTTTTTAGTGGTTTTTCAAAAATATTTATTAATAATCCTGAACAGGTTAAAATTCCGGATAAAGGTGATTATAAACTTTCAACTGACGTAAAAAATCTAGAAAAAGTTTTGAAAAGAATATTACAATATCCTGAAATAAGGGAGGAGTTTAATGAACTCCTTGGCTTTTTAATCCCAGATTTTAAAAATTTGGAGGTTCGATCTGATGAACTTTCAGGCAGTGATAATCTTTTGATTTATGAAAAACATACAAATAAGCCTTTTCCCCGTCATTTAATTTCAGATGGCACTTTTAATATCATCTCTTTACTTACTTCAGTTTATCAATCATATGAACAAGGAGGATTCAGACGACAATTCATTTGCATTGAAGAACCAGAAAATGGCATTCACCCGGAAGCAATCAAAGAATTGGTTTATTTTTTTAGGGAGCAATGCGAAAAAAATGGCCATTATATATGGTTAACAACACATTCCCAATCTCTCGTTTCAGTTTTGAAACCCGAAGAGATAATTGTTGTAGATAAAATAAAGGGAGAAACTAAAATTAAGCAGTTTATTGGAGAAAACTTTCACGGCTTAAAAATGGATGAAGCCTGGTTCTCGAATGCTCTGGGAGGTGGATTGATATGAGCAAAGTGGGATTCATTGTCGAAGATAAACCATATCAAAAGTTTATAGAATCTGAAAATTTTATCGAATTACTTTCAAACCTAAACATTGAGCTTATAGGAGTTCATATTTCACCAGATGGTAGGGATAGTTTTTTTAGTGAAAATGAAAATATTCAAAGTTTTATAAAAATTCTAAAAGATAAAGAAACTGATTATATTTTTATTCTTATAGATAAAGAAGAAGATCCATGCATTAGCTTTACTAAAGAAAGAATACATCCCTATAATGATGAAACCCAAATAATAATTATTGCTGTAAAGGCAATTGAGTCTTGGTTTCTTGCCGATTCAATAACTTTATCCAATATTTTTAATGAAGATAATTATCAATATAATAATCCTGAAGGAATGGACGAAAAACCATTTGAAGTATTGAAAAGGGAATTTATTAACCATCAGGGAGGTAGAGGAATCAGTAAAAAGAGAAACAGACATGCATCCCTGATAATTAATGGTGGTTTCTCAATCCAAAACGCCGCCAAACACCCAAACTGCCCCAGCGCCAAATATTTTTTACATAAACTCTCTCAATTAAATCCCAATTCTTAATTTTGCTGACGTAATAATTATTAGTTGGCTCAATTTAACAGATTCAACAGATTTAACAAATTCAACAATTATAAACATGAAACAATTAATAGAATGTGTCCCTAATATCAGCGAGGGAAGAGATGAAAATATAATTAAGCAAGTCACTGATCAGGTTGAAACTGTTGAAGGAGTAAGACTGATTGACGTTGATCCGGGTAAAGCAACAAACAGAACAGTGATAACCTTTGTTGGACCCCCTGAAGAAGTTTGCGAAGCAGCTTTTAGGGTTGTGAAAAAAGCTAAAGAACTCATTGATATGAGTAAGCACAGTGGTGCTCATCCTCGTTTTGGTGCGACCGATGTCTGTCCGCTGGTTCCAGTCGCAAATATCACCATGGACGAAACGGTGGAATATGCAAGAAGTTTGGGCAAACGTATCGGCGAAGAATTGGGAATTCCAGTGTATAACTACGAATTTGCGGCTTTTAAACCGGAACGTAAAAATCTTGCAACTTGTCGTGCAGGTGAGTATGAAGCATTAAAGGAAAGATTGGTCAATCCGAAGTGGAAACCCGATTTTGGCCCTGCTGAATTCAATGAATCAGTTGTTAAATCAGGGGTAACAGCCGTTGGCGCACGTAATTTTCTGGTAGCTTATAATACAAACCTAAATACAACTTCCACAAGAAGGGCTAATGCTATTGCTTTTGATGTGCGGGAAAGGGGCCGGACAAAACGTGAAGGTGATCCAGTTACAGGAAAGATAGTGAAAGATGAAAAGGGAAAACCTGTAATGATACCGGGAATGCTGAAATCGGTGAAGGCCATTGGTTGGTTTATTGAGGAATATGGTGTAGCCCAAATATCAATGAATCTTACTGATATTACTGTTACTTCGGTTCATGAAGCCTTTGATGCAGTCGTGAAAAGCGCTGATTCGCGTGGGATTCGGGTAACCGGGTCGGAACTGGTTGGTGTTATTCCACTTAAAGCCATGCTGGATGCCGGTAAACATTATTTGCGTAAACAAAAAAGATCCATTGGTATCCCTGACAGGGAGATCATTAGAATTGCCGTTAAATCACTTGGTTTGGATGAACTGGGGCCTTTTGATCCGGATAAGAAAATAATCGAATACATCCTTGAAGATAAAACCAACAAGAAACTGGTGGATTTGACTGTAGAAGGTTTTGCCAATGAAACCGCTTCCGAATCTCCTGCTCCCGGAGGAGGGTCTATATCAGCAACTATGGGTGCTATGGGTGCTGCATTGGGAACAATGGTTGCCAACTTATCTTCACATAAGCGAGGTTGGGATGACCGCTGGGAAGAATTTTCGGAATGGGCAGAGAAAGGTAAATATTACCAGGATGAATTATTGAAAATGGTGGATGAAGATACCAATGCTTTTAATAAGATCATGGATGCTTTTGGGCTTCCTAAAAAAACAGAAGAAGATAAAGCAATCCGTCATCAGGCAATCCAGGATGCAACCAAATATGCTATTGAAGTACCCTTTAAGGTAATGCAGTTGTGTTATGAATCAATGGAGGTGAATAAAGCAATGGCTGAGTTTGGAAATCCCAATTCTGTTTCAGATGCAGGTGTTGGTGCTATTGCAGCGCTCGCTGGTGTAAAAGGTGCTTTCTTGAATGTGAAGATCAATACCAGCGATTTGGATGATAAAGCTTTCGTAAAAAAAATAATCTCCAAAGGCAGCAAACTTCTGAAAGATGCAGCTGCAAAACAAAAAGAAATTTTAAATATTGTTGAAGATAAGCTCTAAAATCTTTCTACTTGCGATTTATGACCTGTCCAATTGAGACGGGTTTATTTATATTTGTCCCATGGAATTTGAAATTGATTATTCCTTATTTAAATTAAAGAAGGAGTATTTCGACAATAATAGTTCCCTTCACGGTATTAATCATACCTATCGGGTTATGTGCCTGATTTTGTACATTGGTTATGCTGCCGGATTAAAACGGGAAGTCATTCTTGCTTTATGTGCTGCTTTTATCCACGACCTTGCAAGAAAACATGACGGCTATTGCGATCAGCATCGTTTCTGGGCTACTCAAAACAAGTTACCTGAATTCATTGACTTTTTCACAAATATCGGTATAGCTGATTCTGAAATAGAAATGATCAGGGTTGCGGTGAAAAATCATTCAGAACTTCAAGAGCTTTCTCCAGGTGATAAAGCCTATAAAGTTACTGCTTTGTTAAAAGATGCCGATGCACTTGACCGTGTAAGGTTGGGAGATGAAAATTTGAACACTGATTTTCTCAGATTTCCTGAAAGTTCAGGATTATTGCCTTTCGCAAAAAATATATATTTTAAAACCCGAAATTTAAAAATTAGTAGTTTTACACAAATTTTAATAATTGCTGAATCGATCAACCAATAAATAAATTGCCATGGTAAAACATGTAGTTATGCTTCGTATGAAGGAATACGACAACAAGACCCAAAAACTTGAAAACGCTTTGAAGTTGAAAAAAGCGATAGAAGATCTTAAAATATTCATTGACGATCTTAAGTACATCGAAGTGGGATTAAATTTCAACGAAAAGCCTCACTCATATGATCTTGTGCTAACATCCACATTTGAAACCGAGCAAGGTTTGGACAATTACCGAAACCACCCTGAACACAAAAAGTTAATGATTTTTCTTAAAACTGTTACAGAAGAATCTACCGTAGTGGATTATGAGATTTAAAAAACATTTTATACAAAATAATTTTTGATTGAGCTCGCCAAGTCGCAAAGCCGCGAAAAAATTGAATTGTCAAAAAATTTATAACCTTGTTTATTAATTGCAAAAATTCCAATAGAAATATATGTTCTGATTCAGACCTTTGCGTCTCCGCGTCTTTGCGTGAAAATTAATCAGAAAAACAAAATGATTTTAACTTTTCTTAACATCCGAACACCTCAATTAGTAAATCTTTGAAACTCAGATTAACAAATTTTATCAGAATAAATTTTTATTTCTAAGAAAGTAAACTGAATTTTGCAGGCAATTAAAAATCAAAGTTATGCTCGGACTCATTTTATTTTTACCCATATCATTTACGATAATAGTCATTTTTACCTGGCCCATTTTTGAAAAAGCCGGTGTGCCCGGTTGGAAAACACTGGTGCCTTTCTATAATCTATACATCTGGTTAAAGATCATTGACAAACCCATGTGGTGGTATATTTTCCTGATCATACCCTTTATCAATGTATTTATGGTGATGCTTATGATCGTTGAGTTGGTCAAATGTTTCAATAAATATGCGCTATGGGAGCAGGGTGTAGGTGTAATACTTCCTTTTATTTACCTGCCTTATTTGGGATTATCATCAAATGAAAAGTACATTCCTGCCGACAAACGTAAAAAGATAAAAAAGACCTGGGCCAGGGAATGGGTGGATGCTATCATCTTTGCAGTTATCGCTGCAACCATCATTCGTACATTTCTTATTGAGGCTTACACCATACCCACTTCCTCAATGGAAAAATCACTTTTGCGGGGTGATTTTCTGTTTGTAAGTAAAATAGCATATGGGCCAAAAGTACCCAACACTCCACTGTCTTTCCCATTTGTGCATCATACCATGCCATTGTCCAAAGACAGGAAATCCTTCCTTGAATGGATCAAGTTACCATACTACCGTTTTCCTGGGATATCAAAGATCAAAAATAATGATGCAGTAGTTTTTAATTACCCGGAGGGTGATACAGTATCTACTGTATATCAGAGCAATATTAGTTATTACCGTTTGGTTAAAGAAGTAGGAAGATCAAATGTCTGGAAAAATAAAAGGAAATTCGGAAATATAATCTACCGGCCTGTTGATAAGCGCGAGAATTATATTAAAAGATGTATCGGAATTGCAGGAGATACCCTTCAGATCATCAATCAGGATGTATTTATTAACGGTAAAAAAGCTAAGTTACCATCCGGGGGTCAATTCAAGTACAGGGTATTTGCTCCAAAAGGAATCGGAGAACGCACACGGGATGATGCTGGAATTTCTCAGGAAGATTATAATATTTGGAAACAAACCTATGAATTGCCTTTAACTGAAGAAGCTGCCCAACTCCTGCACGAGCGCCCTTCTGTGAAAAAAGTTGAAAAGATCATAAAAGATAAAGAAGTTTGGAATTCTTCATTGTTCCCGTTTGATTCACTTTATCAATGGAATGTTGATAATTTTGGGCCGTTATATATTCCTGAAAGAGGTGTAACCGTAGATATTAGTTTAAATAATATCTCCCTCTATAAAAGATTGATAAGTGTATACGAAAACAATGACCTGGAAATAAAAGGAGATAAAATATATATCAATGGGGAAGTTGCTGAAACATATACATTCCAAATGAATTATTACTGGCTGATGGGAGATAACCGTCATAATTCGGCAGATTCACGTTTCTGGGGATTTGTACCGGAAGACCATGTTGTAGGAAAGGCTTCTTTTGTTTGGCTTTCGCTTGATCCGGAAAAATCGCTGTTTGATGGGAAGATCCGGTGGAATAAGTTGTTCAGGATAATAAAATAAATAGTTCGAAGTTTTGCCGTAGGCATCCCTTCGGGAGAAGTTCGAGGTTCGAAGTTTAAAAAAGTAATAATATAAGTTAGATGAAAAAAGCAGAAATCCATACCGATAAAGGTGTGATGAAGGTAGAATTTTTTGAAAAGGATGCTCCTGGCACCGTTGCAAATTTTGTTAAACTCTCTAAAGATGGATTTTACGATGGATTAACATTTCATCGTGTAATTCCACAATTTGTGATACAGGGTGGCTGTCCCAATGGAACCGGTGCAGGTGGACCAGGATATACTATTAAATGCGAATTGGATGGCGATAACCAATACCATGATAAGGGGGTACTATCCATGGCACATGCAGGACGCGATACCGCTGGATCACAGTTTTTTATTTGTCATAATCGTGATAATACCCAGCATCTCGACAGAAACCACACAGTATTTGGAAAGGTAACTGAGGGCCTGGATATAATTGATGAAATCCAACAAGGTGATGTTATTGAAAAAGTGATTATTTTTGAAGATTAAACTAAAACTAAGACAATGAAAAAGTTTAGCACAACATTTATAGTTATTTTAATATCTGCAATTGTTTTTAATCTGAATGCAGTTGCCGGTGGAGATGAATTTAGCGGTATTATAGTTTATAATATCACCTATCCTGATGGTGATATGGATCCCCAGATGGCAGCCATGATGCCAAAAACCATGAAGATGAAAATCAAAGGTGATAAATCCCGGACTGAGATCAGTATGGGTATGGGAAGTACCATTGCCATTTTTGATGGGGGAACCAAAACAGGTGTTACCCTTATGGATATCATGGGCCAGAAATTTGCCATGAAGATAACTTCCGATGAAATAGAAAAAGAACTTGAAGATCAACCTGACATTGATATCAATGTTACATCTGAAACCAAAGAAATTGCCGGTTATTCTTGTAAAAAAGCTATTGTAAAGGTAAAGGATGGAAAAGATGAAACTGAAATGGTGGTTTATTTTACCAAAGAGTTGGGCACGGGAGGAATAAATTATAACAACAACCCGGTTTTTAAGGATATTGATGGTGTAATGCTGGAGTATGTAATAGCTGAAAAGGATATTAATATGACATTTACTGCCATTAGTGTAGATAAGAAAAAGATATCCGATTCTGAGTTTGAAATCCCTGAAGGATATAAAGAGATATCTGCCTCTGAATTGAAGAATATGTTTGGAGGATACTAAGAATTATTTTGCTTTTTTTACAATTTTCGTGCTTGAAGCAATTTTACCGTTAATAATAACAGAAACTAAATAGGTTCCTGGCTTTGTTGTTTCACCCCAATCATTATCCCCTTCCCAGGTTAAGCTATATTCACCTGTTGGCAATTTTGCATCCATCAATTGTTTTATTTGGTTGCCTGCCATGTTGTAAATAATTGCCTGTACTTGTGCTTTTTCCTCTAATTTGAAAGAAATAAAAGTATGTACACAAAACGGATTGGGATAAACAAATAGATCAAAATATTGAATTATAAATTTTGAATTTTGAATATGCGTACCTGTATCCTGATACTCATAAGCTCCCATGTCTATCCTGCCGTTTACGATGCGTGGATTACCAGCTAAATCTAATGAAGGAATATGTAAAGTATCCCCATCAATTTTATATAAAACTATTTTTTCGTCTTCAATTTTTATGTATGGGTAATCCATTCCTACATCGTACATGGGCACTCCTGCATCAATGCAGGGGGAGTTCCAATTGAGTTGATATGCAGAATCACCGGTTTCTATCCATTGTGGGTTTGCGTTTATATTGCCTTCTAACCAGTTTATGGTATGCTGGTTGTACCAGTTCTTGATTTCAGGTTTCCCGCCCTCTAAATCAGAGTAGCAAATGTTGGCTGTTGCCGGAAAATCGGAACCAGAAGAACTTCCAAGTGTCAGCTCATATAACGAATCACCAAAAAATATGGAATTATAAATATTAAAAACCGAACCTTCATCTACCCTGACAGCTGCACCAGCAAAATCATCCTCTACAACGTTGTTGCCTATTGTCACATTTACTAAATCTAAATTTACATGTCTTGATACGTTTAATGCAGCACTAAAACCATTTCCCCAAACAGGGTCATATTTTGCATTGTTTTCGCTTATTTGTGTATTGATTATTTTGCCATCAAAATAATTCCCCAAATATGAACTTCCTATACTAATCCCCAATCCTCCTTCAATAACATTAGATAACAAAGTAGGTTCAGTTTTTTCAATCAAGGAGTTTTCGATTAAGAACCATTTTTTTGGCGTAAAACTGTTCCCTATACTTATTCCAACTCCGTAATTATTTGATAATTTTGAAGATAACACTTGAGTAGAATCTGAATGTAAAGAAGCAAATACACCTCCAGCTGTGCAATTTGTAATGTTAACATTTTTAAAATATATATTTTCATTATAATTTAAAAATACAGAACCTTTCTGTGATCCATCCATTTCATTACCATTAATAAAAGATAGATTTATACAGGAATAATTCCTGGTTAAATTGTTACTATTTAAATGATAAGTATAGAGTTCAGCATCAAGAATAGTATTTAGGCTGCAATCACCAATTAAGGATACATAACTTCTTGCACTTATTGGGAATAATTCATCATTGGTTGACTTTGAATAAGTACCCGGAAGCAAATAAATAGTATTTGGGTTAATACTGTCAGGGTATATCTTTTTGTAGGCATACCAGATGGTTTTTAAGGGTTCTTCCGGTATTAACCCGCTATTGGAATTATTTCCAACAGGGCTGACAAAAAGGTCGGCGTCCACAGGATCAATTTTAGCATGCTGAATATCAAAATTGATATCGTTCACTGGGAATCCCATGTTGTCATTAGAAGCTGAAAAATGGTAATCCGGGTTAAAAACTGTAAATGTATCTACAAATACATTCAAAGCTGGGCTAAAGTAGCCTTTTTTAATATCAGCGCCAAAGGGTGAATGGTTTAAATATATATTATTGCGATTTATTGAATCGAACTCTATATAAGAATCCTCCATGAAATGAATGCCACCACCAGCACCTCTACCATAGTTATAAACAATAACACCCCGACAAAAACGTATTGGCCTGCCATACTATAATTCCACCACCATACCAGGCAGTATTATTTGTAATATAACAGTTCCTTACCTGAGGATGAGTATCAATAATATATATTCCTCCTCCCAATAATGAATTATACGGACCCCATGTCCCGCTTCCGTTTTGTAATGTAAACCCGCACAATACTGTTGTTTCATCTTCGCCTTGTATAATCCTTACACAGCTTCCATTCTGGTTGCCATCAATAATGGTGTTATGGATATAGGTGTCATCATGTGTTAAAAGGTAAAGGCTGGCAAGCGTAATCTTTTTAGAATTAAATATAACATTTTCATAATATGTGCCGGGGTAAACCAAAACCGTATCACCATGTACAGATGCATTTATGGCTTCCTGTATGGTTTCATAATTGCCTGTGCCGTCTTGTTTTACGGTGATGATTGTGCCTTGGGAGGAAAAAGTAATTGTCAGGAACAATAAAACACCCAACGCTTTTAAATTTAATTCGTCATTGCGAACCTTAAGGCAAGCTTGTGCGCATGAGTGAAGCAATCTAATTAGTGTCGGTCTATAATGTCATCGATTTGAACAATTTTTTCATGAATCGTAAGCTCATTTTATTTTTCAAATTTATAAACTGACATTCGCTTTAATTTTTGAATAGGTTTTTGTTATTTATTTACATAAACACCTGAATATCCACTATTTATAATTTTCAGGACATATTTATCCTATTTTGTAAACAAGTGGATATCAATTATATGTAGTTTATCCCGTACATACGGGATTAAAATCATGTTGTTTTATTATCAATCGTGTCATTACCCTGATATTATATGCAATTACAGCCCAAAGGACTTTTGCAGTAAAGTGCTGCCAGCCCTTCCAATCGCAACAAAACAAGTCAAACCCTCTTTTTATATTTGATATCACTGCTTCTATACCACTTCTCCATTTTTTCAACCTTGTTTCCATATTTTGGCTGCTCGCTTCGTTTTTGAGGCTCCCGACAATTTTGTTAAAAACTATATTGCGTATACCCTTTGCTCTTGCATAGGCAAGGTTATCCAAACTGGCATAACCTCCATCGGTAACCGAATCACGGGGAATAGTCTTATAATCATTGTCTATTTTATCAATTGTACCAGCATATAATTTCGTGTCGGAAGGGTTACCCCGCAAAACATCACAAGTTAAGATCAGATTGCTTTTTCCTGTTGAGAAGTTTACCTTATGGCCAAACAAAACTTCCCGGCCACCTTTAACAATAATATCGGTATGCTGCTCGTAAATCGAAAACAGTTTCTCATCGTTGGGTACTTTCTCGCCTTTTATTTCTTTTCTGTAAGTCATATCGTAGGTCTGTTGCAATAATGGCAGTAGTTCATCCATTGCCAATAGGATAGCAATAGCCTTCACGCTACAACCGGGCTTTTTTTTTACAACATTTGAAAATTGGTTGATACTCTTGGTGAAAGTGACCAATTGCTTTTTAAATAATTGCGTTTGCTTATCCTTTACCTTGGTATTGTTGATCTTGTAATAGGTTTTCTTTGCTGTTTTTAAATAATCACGGTAACTAACCCCACTGATTTCTTCTGATAGTTTATTTAACAAACGATGGCTTTCTTTTATGCAGTCCCACACCAATGAGTTGTTAGTAGGGTAATGTATATTGGTCTTTACTACAGTGCTATCCTGGCGGAGCTTCTCAATGTCCTCCAGCCCTTCATTTATGGCTATTTTGTTAAGATCTACTAATAGTTGTTGAAGGCTTTCCTGCTTTATCTTCGATATGTATTTCTGGTACACCTGGAAACTGTATGGCTTTAGTTCATCTATTTTTATGAATAATGCACAAATAAGTGAATCTATCTGGTGGTATGCCAATTCCCGATAATCCAAACCCTTAAGCTCTTTATAGATGGCTGCCCTTACAATTTGCTCAACGCTTGGCGTGTCGCCACGCCCAAACACAGAATCTTTACAGCCTTTGGTAATGTTGGCTGAAAGCAAATTATATAAAAATGGATGTCTCTCCAATATAGTGTCTATCAGTCCTAATTCAGGATCGCGGGCCCAGTTGGGCTGTTCAAATTTAAGTTGGAAATCTTCAAATAACTTCATTTTTTCTTTAAAAGTACTAAGACTGTTTTTACCTTTACCGCTTTAAATACATTTGATATCAACAATTTAGAGTTTATAGACGGACTCTAATTAATCTAACCATAGGCCATAAATAAACAGATTGCCACGGAATTCCTTCCCACCTGGCTTTCCAGTTGATTCCTCGCAATGACGGTTCTTTAATTTTATAACACGTGGTAGAAATTCAGAAAAATGAATACCATACCTCCCCTCTTGAGAGGGGCTAAGGGGTGTGTCAGTATATCCAATACCATTCATTTTTCTGAATTTTTAATCCAATTATTAAGTACTATTTAATTAGAACAATCTTGTTTGAAACAACCGTTCCACTTCCTGTCCTGATCTTATAAAAATACACCCCTTTATCAACTTTATTTCCATTGTCATTATCCCCATTCCATGTAGTGTTGTAATATCCACCCGGTAATTCACCCTGTATCAATGTATTTATCTTTTTACCACTCATGTCAAAGATTTCCACCCACACCTGCATAGCCTCGTTAAGCCTGAAGGTAATATTGGCTTTATCATTAAATGGATTAGGTACGCAACTTACATCACTTACAGCATTCGGAATTTCGTAAACTTCACCCTGCTTTAGGGAAACCCACTGAAACCTCGAAGCTTTTCCTGTATAAACAACCCTTTTTTCCTTTTTCTTTGTTCGGGGATTGTAAACAACATAAGATGTTTTTTCAACAGGGGCAGATTTTAAACCGTTCCATGTTTCAAATTCAAGAGGTGCGCCCGGTGTAGTACCCTCAAGATAAGCAGTCACCTGCACAATGGTATCACCAGGTTCCCTCACAGCTGCACCACGAACTTCCCCTTCTGCTATTACAGCCACTTCCTGAACATCTGAGAATTCATCGAATTGTACATACACTGGTAAGTAGTCAGCTTGTTCATCAAAAGTATAAAATTCTGTTTTTGGAATATCTTCCGGTTCAGCAACCTCACCACTCGCTATCCATGATAAATTATGTGGGGCATCTGTCCTTAAGATGACCAGGTCACCATACTCGAATGGTGTTACCTTACCTTTGATAAACCAGTATGGGGGTTCTGTTTCAATTCGTATCATTGCCCAGTACTGGGTTTTTATCTCGGTTAATTTTTCCCAGTCGAGTTCATCAAAACAATCCCATGGTTTTTGAGGATAATCAATATAATAACCAGTCCAGTTATCCTGGTTGGGGAAAAGGGTGATCTCGGTTTCAGGGTCGATTTTGGCTCCATAAAGGGGTAACTCTATAGTTTCAATTTCATCATTATCTATAAATAATTTATAGCCTTTTGTGCTTTGGACCACTTGCAAACCTCCAAGCCACTCTTCAGTATATAGATCATATATTATCTTATGTTCAAAATCATTTATAAAATAATGCATTTCTAAAACTTCAGGAAAACAGTTCAACCTCTCTAAAATAGGAATTGATAGAGCATATTCATTTCCGTAACGTTCGAGGCGGGGGAAAGAGAGCCATTTAATGCCAGAGTTAAGGTGTAGTTTTTCTGTGATATTTGTATCTGTTTCATCTTGGGATATTACTTCTGTTGAAATCAGTAAAAGAAAAAAGATGCTAAACGCCTTTATAATTAATAGAGGTGTTCTTACGTTTTCAATAATTTGCAAACAATAAACTTTATAATACAAAGTAAATCTCTTTAAAATGTTCTTTTTGGTTCCATAAAATTACTTAGAAATATCCAAACAATTTTAATTTACCCTTAGAATTTGCATTTTATGAAGTTATGGTTATTAATATTGTTTATTTAATATTAATCTTTAATGGGCAATTTATTACTTTTGCAGCCGAAATAAATAACTTGCAGCGAATTAGGGTAATTATCAAATAAAGGATGGCAAAAAACCTGAAAAAAAAATCTACTAAAAAGAAAAAAAGTTCGATCGGAAATTGGTTCAGGTCAGTAGCTTCATTTTTCAAAAATGAAAAATTCCATAAAATAGTTGGCCTGTTTTTAATTTTGTTCTCTGTCATTCTTTTTATTTCCCTCACATCCTATTTTTTTACCTGGCAGGCCGATGATTATATTGCTCCCGGTGATAAAGCTGATAATTGGATAGGAGCTACGGGTCGGGCCATAAGCAAGTTGTTTATCGAAAGATGGTTTGGGATACCATCGTACTTATTTGTATTACTGTTTTTTATTTATGGTGTGCGCTTGTTCTTAAAGCATTCCTTATTACCATTAGGAAAAACAACAAAGATTTCTATACTTGCCCTGATTTGGTTTTCAGCCACTTTTGGATTTTTGTTCGGAAACCATAATTCCCTGGCAGTATTAGGTGGTCAGTTTGGCGCGTTTACAACCGATTGGCTTGAACATGCGTTGGGAAAAATAGGTACCGGTATTTTACTTCTTTTTATTTTGTTCAGCTTTCTGATCATTGCTTATAATTTCTCTTTTGGTTTTCTGAATTTCTTAAAAGTTTTTAAAAGAAAAGAGAAGGATAGATCAAAGTCTTCCAATAAACCAAAAGAAGATCTTTACAATACAGTAGAATATTCGGTGGAGGATGAGGATGAAAGTAATAATTCAGATGACATCGTTGATAATCCTGAACCAATGATCGTTATAGAACCTGGCGTTAAGGATGAAAAAGAAAATATTGATACTGATAATACAAACGATTCTGACATTGAGCTGACGATAGAAACACCGACCGGAGATTCGGCAGTTAAAGAAAATGAAGAAAACGGCGAGGAGAAACCGGAACATTTTACAATTGACGAACCTTACGATCCCTGGCTGGATTTACCGCACTATAAATTTCCTCCGCTTAATCTTCTTGAAGATTACGGCAGTGATGAAATCAGGGTTCAAAAGGAAGAACTTGAACAAAACAAAAACAGGATTGTAGAGACATTAGGCAATTATGCTATTCAGATAAAAAAGATAAAAGCAACCATTGGCCCAACGGTTACACTTTATGAAATTGTTCCGGCGCCCGGTGTCAGGATTTCAAAGATCAAGAATCTGGAAGATGATATTGCGTTAAGTTTGTCTGCCTTGGGGATAAGAATAATCGCACCAATTCCCGGAAAAGGAACGATTGGTATTGAAGTACCCAATCAGAATCCTGATATCGTTTCCATGAAATCCATTATATCATCTGACAGGTTTCAAAGTGGTAAACATGAATTACCTTTTGGAATGGGTAAAACTATTTCGAATGAAAGTTATGTGGCAGATCTCACTAAAATGCCCCATATTTTGATGGCAGGCGCTACGGGACAGGGAAAATCGGTTGGCCTTAATGCTATTATTACATCACTGCTTTATAAAAAGCATCCTTCTGAATTGAAGTTTATCATGGTCGACCCGAAAAAAGTGGAACTGACACTTTATTCTAAAATTGAAAGACATTTCCTCGCTAAACTTCCCGATTCGGAAGAGGCCATTATAACGGATACCCGGAAGGTAGTAAGAACCCTTAATTCATTGGGTATAGAAATGGATAACAGGTATGAATTATTGAAAGATGCACAGGTTAAAAATATCAAGGAATACAATGTAAAATTCAAAGCCAGGAAGTTGAATCCATTACATGGCCACCGGTTTCTGCCTTACTTTGTTTTGGTTATTGATGAATTTGCAGATTTGATCATGACAGCCGGAAAGGAAATAGAAACACCGATCACAAGGTTAGCACAGCTTGCAAGGGCAGTAGGTATTCACCTGATTATTGCCACACAGCGGCCTTCGGTCAATATCATTACAGGTTCTATAAAAGCTAATTTTCCGGCACGTGTGGCTTTCAGGGTAATTTCCAAGATCGATTCCAGGACCATACTTGATTCCAGTGGAGCTGAACAGTTGGTTGGCAGGGGGGATATGCTACTTTCTACAGGGAGCGACATTTTAAGGCTACAGTGTGCTTTTGTTGATACACCTGAGATTGATAAAGTAACTGATTTTATCGGATCTCAACGTGCATTTCCTGATGCTTATCACCTGCCCGATTTTCAGGATGAGGAAAGTGAAGGAATTGGGGAATTCGATCCTAATGAGCGCGACGAATTATTTGAAGATGCTGCCCGTATAATTGTTCAAACACAGCAGGGCTCAACTTCTTTGTTGCAGCGAAAATTAAAACTTGGATATAACCGGGCCGGTCGGATTATTGATCAACTGGAAGCTGCCGGTATTGTAGGTCCTTTTGAAGGAAGTAAAGCCAGGGAAGTGAGAGTAGCAAATGAAATGGCTTTGGAACGGTTTTTGAAAGATTTGGAAGTAAAATAAAAATATGATGAAGAAAATTCTGGGAATATTATTAATTGCATTTTACTGTCTGCCTGGCTTTGCACAGGTTAGTGAAGATGTTGGCGATAAAAAATCTAATGAGATACTTGACAGGTTAACGGCCATCACTGAATCCTATCACACCATCAAAACTGAGTTTGCGTATAAGATGAAAAATGCAGAGGCTGACATAGATGAAACTGAAGAGGGAACCTTATTTGTAAAAGGGGATAAATACAGGCTTTTAATTGCAGACCAGGAGGTTATTTGTGATGGTGAAACAATCTGGACATATATAGAAGATGCCGAAGAGGTACAGGTAAACTCAATTGAAGATTCAGAGGGATCGATTACTCCCAGTAACTTGCTTACTTCATATAACAAGGATTATAAATCCAAATTTATTCGCGAGAGTTTTCAATATGGTACCACTGTTTATATTATTGATCTTACTCCGGTTGAAGGGAAATCCTATTATAAAATTCGTGTGATCATTGATAAGAAAAAAGACCAGTTGCTGGAGTTCACCATTTTTGACAAAAGTGGCAGCACATATTCTTATATCATTAATAAGTTCCTTCCTAATATTGAAATAGAAGATTCTTATTTTTTTTTCAATGCTGAAGATTTTCCCGGCGTAGATGTAATAGATATGAGATAACTTTAGTTCGAAGTTCAAAGTTCGATGTTTGAAGTTTGTCTAAAATCTAAATAATAAATACTTATTACTATACGCTAAAGATATTAACATTCGTTATCTTAATAACTTTTCCTGTATCCCTTTAATAGCAGTGGTTTCTTTTATAATTTTGCGACAAAGTGGGAAATATGTCTGAAAAATATACAGAAGATAATATACGATCGTTAGAATGGCGGGAGCACATCAGGATGCGTCCCGGCATGTATATTGGAAAGTTGGGTGACGGAGCCTCACAGGATGATGGTATTTATGTATTAGTCAAGGAAATAGTGGATAATTCGATTGATGAATTTGTGATGGGAAATGGGAGGATAATTGATATTTCAATTGAAGATAAAAAAGTTACGATCCGGGATTATGGAAGAGGAATTCCTTTGGGTAAGGTTAATGATTGTGTATCAAAGATCAATACCGGAGCGAAATATGATTCCAAGGTTTTTAAAAAAGCAGTAGGATTAAATGGTGTAGGATCAAAAGCTGTAAATGCAATGACCTCCTTTTTTACTACTCAATCCATCAGAGATGGGAAAACCAAAAAGGTTGAGTATTCTCAAGGAAACCTGGTAAAAGATTCAAAAGAAGAAGCCACAGACGAAAAAAACGGAACCATTGTTTCATTTGTGCCTGACAGTGAAATATTCGGTAATTATCATTACATCAATGAATACGTTGAAAAATTATTGTGGAATTATGTTTTCCTCAATAATGGTCTTACCATCAAGTTTAATGGCGAAAGATACCATGCAAAAAATGGCCTTCGTGATTTGCTTGAAAGAAATATAAATGGCAATGGTCCCACACTATATCCCATAATTCACATCAGGGAGGCCGATCTGGAATTTGCATTTACGCACAGTACGAAACAATATGGCGAAGAGTATTATTCTTTTGTAAATGGCCAGCATACCACCCAGGGAGGAACACATCAAACGGCATTCAGGGAAGCTATCGTAAAAACGGTCAGGGAATTTTACAACAAGGATTTTGAAACTTCTGATATCAGACAATCTATCCTGGCTGCAATCAGCATTAAGGTACAGGAGCCGGTATTTGAATCACAAACCAAAACAAAACTGGGATCGCAGCATATTGAACAGGGTGGCATGACTGTCAGGAATTATGTAAACGATATTGTTAAAAGGAATTTAGATAATTATCTTCATAAAAATCCGGATACAGCGGAGGATCTCTACAAGAAAATTTTGCAATCGCAACGGGAGCGACGGGAGCTGGATGGAATTAAAAAGCTGGCAAGGGAAAGCGTAAAAAAAGCCAGTTTGCATAATAAGAAACTAAGGGATTGTAAAGTTCATTACAATACCAATCATGACCAGCGATTGGATACAACCATATTCATTACTGAAGGAGACTCGGCCAGCGGTTCCATTACGAAATCGAGAAACGTCAGTACGCAAGCTGTATTTAGCTTGAAAGGCAAACCCTTGAATTGTTTTGGGTTGAGCAAGAAAATCGTTTACCAGAATGAGGAATTTAATCTTTTGCAAGCTGCATTGAATATTGATGACGGTTTGGATAACTTGCGGTATAACAATATTGTTATTGCTACTGATGCTGATGTTGATGGTATGCACATTCGTTTGCTGCTGTTGACCTTTTTCCTGCAGTTTTATCCTGATCTCGTCAAAACCGGGCATTTATATATTTTGCAAACACCTTTATTCAGGGTGAGGGATAAGAAGGAAACAATTTATTGCTATTCGGAGGAAGAAAAAATTCAAGGTCTTAACAAGCTAAAAGGTAAACCGGAAATTACCCGCTTCAAGGGATTGGGTGAAATATCTCCTGATGAGTTCAAACACTTTATCGGCTCCTCCATACGCCTCGATCCGGTTCTTTTGAAAAGAGAATCTTCTATCAAAGAGATCTTGTCGTTCTACATGGGTAAAAATACACCCGAGCGCCAGACCTTTATAATTGATAATTTGAGGGTTGAAGAAGATGTCATTGAAGAAGCCAAAGTAGCTTAGCCAAAATCTGATCATAAAATTATTATAGCTTCATTAGATTCTCCTGCACCGGACTGATTTTTCTGTAGGCTTGTCCTATATGATGAATAATATTTCCTGTGGTCAATGCTTCATATCCCCATTTTTCAGCAGCCAAATCACCGGCCAGACCATGCAGATAAACTCCCAGGATACAGGATTCTTTGGAATTATATCCTTGCGCCATTAGTCCTAACAATATGCCTGTTAGTGCATCACCACTGCCTCCGGTTGCCATTCCCGGGTTTCCGGTGGAATTGAAATAGCAGGTACCATTTGGACAACTAATGGCAGTATGGGCTCCTTTAAGAATTACATAGGCATTGTACTTTATTGAAAACTCACGTTGTAGTTCATTCCTTTCAAAATTGTTGGATGATTTACCAACCAATCGTTCAAACTCTTTTGGATGTGGCGTGAAAATACTATTCTTTGGAATAAATGAAATCCAGGTTTTATTCTCTGCAAGGATATTTAAAGCATCAGCATCAAAAATGATGGGTAGTCCTGTATTCTGGATCAATAACTTTAAGGCTTTTTGTGTTTGGCCTTCCATTCCGATACCGGGGCCAATGGCAATTGCATTGTATTTTGAAAGGTCGGGAACCTCGGTAAAGATTTTTTTATCAGGATCGATACTTACCATTGCCGAAGGTATGGCAGTTTGAAGGATGTTATTTCCCATCTCAGGGATATGCGTGGTAATTAATCCTGCCCCTGCTTTTAATCCTGCTTTAGCAGCCAACACTGCTGCTCCCATTTTTCCATATCCACCGGCGATAATCAAGCCATGTCCATAAGTGCCTTTGTGAGAAAATTTTGTACGTGGTTTTAAAAATGCTTTGCAATCAAAACTCAGGATAAAACGATTTTTAACCTCCACATTTTTGATAAATTCCGGATGAAGGCCAATGGGCATTACTTCCCAATTACCAACATATTGATCATTTTCCGGAAACAAAAAACCATATTTCGGGAATTGTATTGTTAAAGTGTAATCAGCTTTAATAATTGCACCTTTGTTTTCTGTATTTGTTGTATCGCAAAAGAAACCGGAAGGAGCATCTATAGCAATGATAATCGCTTTGCCAGTGTTTATATGGTCTACAACGTTTGCTATAAAACCTTCAACCGGCCGGGACAAACCTGAGCCAAAAATAGCATCTACCACAACATCTTCTTCCTCAATCTTCGGAATACTGCCACCGTCTTTTAATTCTGTTAATTTGATAATTTTTATTTTTTTAACCCGGTCATAATTTGTCTTGCAACTTGGCGACATCTTATCGCTATACCTTACAACAATAACTTCCACTTTAAAACCAATATTTGCCAGCATTCTTGCAACGGCAAATCCATCACCTCCATTGTTCCCCAATCCGCAAAAGATCTTAATGGTTTTAGCGGGGTCGGTTTTAGCTTCAATCCATTCAAACAATTCGGTTGCTGCCCGCTCCATCAGGTCGATGTCGGCAATGGGTTCATGCTTTATGGTATAAGCATCCGCTTCCCTTATTTTTTCAATCGGAAGTATTTTCATTTTCTTGATTTTCTGATTCTATCAGGTTTATAACTTTTTCAATTACAAATTTGTTTTTGTAGTTTTTCCAAAACTCTTCAACATTATTAGGCTTTACTTCAACATCAGGAATTAAACCATGTGTATTTGTATTTTTATCCAATGCATAACGTAAATTGGTTGATAATGATAATCTAAGACCTGTAATAGGCAAATAATGTTTGGTGGAGTAATCATACTGTGTAGTTCTGGAGAGTGTTTCGCTTCCAAATATTTTATCTACAATTTTATTATATTTGAGGATGTCTGCAAACCTAACAGCAGAGGAGGCTGTACGGGGACCTACAATGAGATAAAGCGGGCCATAGTATTTGCAAGATTTATAAATATCATAATATTGTCCGGTTATATATTTATAGTTTAATTTCTTTTTGGTGAATTTTTTAAGACTAACCGGTTTCTCTTGAAATTCATATAAGGATAATTCACCTTCGTAAAGGTAATTTAGGAAGGTAATCCAAAAAATGTCAGATGACCATGAACAACTAGAAATATCAATTATTAAGGCTTTTGGTTGTAGTTTTTTAATCTTTAGAAATATTTCATTTAGAATGTGAATGTTTGCGCGACTATTAGGAAGTGCAGAGATTCGTAAAATTGAATAATCATTTTGGACTTTTAAGGAATACCATGATCTGGTAATTTCATGTTTCTTAATTTTTTTAAAGAATAATGAATCATTACTCTGTAAGAGTTGTATCTTGGTTTTTAGTACTGAATCGATTCCAAAAGGAGTGTATGAAATCTCAATTTCATTTTGAAATCCAAATAATATATTTGATAAAATAGGATAATAGTACGATCCAATTGGTCCATATTTGTTCTTTTGATAAAATGAATAATCTCTGAAAGAGATGTATTTGAAAATCTCAGATACAACTTTATTTGCTGGAATATCATTTAATGATATTATTCGTGCTTTATAAAGATCAAGACTATCTGTAGTTATAAATACAGAATCATGAAAGGTATACATTCCAAAAGGAATGGTTGATCTTTCAGCAAAAGTTAAATATTCCTTTTTCTGTGCATCATAAGCATAATTGCCCAATAAACTATAATATGATCTTTCATCTTGTAATGAATTAACCAAAGGAGCCGTTAGAAAATAAAACTCCAGTCGGCTCATTTCGTCCTTTTCATTGATCACATTTTTGATACTGTCATATAGCTGAGTGAATCTTTCTTTCCCGACAAACAGCAAGCCGTCATGATTATATTTTTTGTAAACAGCTTTATTTTTAATAAATGCCAGGTCGGAATGTAATTCGTATGCCGGGAACTTCTGATTAAGGATAGGCATAATGCTGTCCTGTGAAAAAACAGAGGATGCTATAAATAAAATAATAAGCAGTAAACTTATTTTTTTCATCGTTGTCAATTCTTTAAACGAACAAAAAACACCGGACTTTCAATTCATGTCCGGTGTATATTTGAACAAACCTGGTATTATTCTTTTATCACATAGCAACTGGCCATCATATCATGTAATGCCTGTTTTTTTTCGGTAAATCCTGCCATGATATATCCTATCATGATGATCATACTTGAAATGATCTTTCCGAAGTAGCGACCGGTAGCTCTTGCAAAAGAAACCCGATTGCCTTCCATGTCTGTCACTTTAATCTTTAAAGCTATTTTACCAACTGTCCCCTGATATTTAGAGGATTCCATCAAGGCAAAATATAACCACTGCAGAATGGTAGCCAGTATACCTATTGAGGTAGATGCAAAAATTATTGGCAGCATAAGCAATTCAGCATCAGCCGGATCCATACCTGCCTCCTTAAGTGAGTACATTGAAATCCCAAATATGGCCATTATGGGGAGTATAAATATCCAGCTTACTGCACCAATTAACAGATCATCAATAATGTAAGCTAAAAATCGCCACCAAAATCCTGCATATACTACTTTCGGTTTTTCTTGTTCATAAATTGTGTTTTCCATAAGTTTTTATTTAAAGTTTTTAGAAACCCACCTTCTTATAAGGTTGTTTTAAATTTTAATTGTACTCTTCAATCATTTCCCAGGGGAACATAGCAAAGTTTAATCCCAGGAATAGCAACCCGATGATCATAAAAAATAAGAATACTCCGGCCAGCACCAGCCCGACGATAGCCACAGTCCTACCCGTTTTTAAGTTCTTGTATGATGCTTCAGTGTAATTTTTTGGATTGGCATTGTATAAGGCCAAATCTTTACTTGCCAATACCAGTGCAATGATGGCAATTACCAATCCGATAATTCCGTGACACCAGCATAATACTATCGACACTATTCCCAGTACTAAAACTGCTGATGCGTTTGGTAATGCAATTTGTGTAACATTCGGTTGTTGGTTGGTTGTTGTTGGTGAATCTTCCATGGTTTAAATGTTAGTGAATAAATAATTTGATTAAGTAATTAATAACAATAATTGTAACGGTAAATATAAAGGAAATTTTTAAAACAGAAGCTCCTTTTTTAAAACTGAAAATTAAATGAAGTGCAAGATAGCCCAACATGAAGATTGTTGGAATCAAAGCAGGATAAGTAATTATACTTTCAATTATCTCACCTTTCAATAGTAGAATGAACGCTGATTGCATACCGCATCCCGGACAGTCAATCCCCAATGATTGCTTATAAAAACAAGGTAATTGATGTGTTTCGAGCCAGTGGATGAGTTGTTGCATTTGTTCAAAGATAGGGAAAATGGTTGAATCAGTTAAATCTGTGAATTGGTGAATTGGTTAAATCGGGAAATTTGTGATTTGGAAATGTTTAATGGTTATTAGTCACTGGTCACTGGTCATTAGTCATTAGTCATTAGTCATTGGTCATTAGTTACTGGTCATTAGTTGGTAGTGAAATGATTTACTTTTATTATCTAATTTTGTATCTCTAATAAAATATCATGGGAAGACGGAGGAAAGATTTACCGGTTTTTGAAAAAGTTGAGATTATTGATGCGGGTTCTGAAGGAAAAGCTGTCGGGAAGGTTGATGAACGTGTTGTGTTTGTTCCGTTTGTTGTTCCCGGTGATGTGGTTGATATCAGGACTACTAAAAAGCGTTCATCTTATTATGAAGGTAAGGCCGTTCATTTTCATAAGTACTCTGATAAAAGGATTGAGCCGGAATGCGAGCATTTTGGCCTTTGTGGTGGCTGTAGATGGCAGAATATGAATTATGAAGACCAGCTTTACTACAAACAAAATCAAATTGAAAATAACCTGAAACGTATCGGTAAATTTGAAATTCCTGAAATACTTCCGATCATACCTTCCAAAAATATTTACCATTACAGGAATAAACTCGAATTTACTTTTTCAAATAGAAAGTGGCTCACCGACTATTCAAAGGAAATAAATTTTGACGACATAAATATGAATGGCCTGGGATTTCATATTCCGGGCATATTCGACAGGATTGTGAATATTAATAAATGCTGGTTACAAAAAGATCCTTCAAATGCTATCCGACTGGTGGTTAAGGCATATGCCGACAAAAATAACCTGGAATTTTACAATGTGAAAAAATGGTCAGGGTTTTTGCGAAACCTGGTAATCCGTAACACTTCAATAGGGGAGTGGATGGTGATTGTTGTATTTAATTTTGAAGACCGGGAGAAAAGGGAAGGTCTTCTGAATTTTATAGCTGATAAATTTCCGGAAATCACCTCTCTGATGTATGTGATCAATCAGAAAAAAAACGATGTGTATTCCGATCTTGAAATTAAACTCTATAAAGGCGAGCCATTTATCATGGAGGAGATGGAAGGATTGAAATTCAAGATAGGCCCGGTTTCATTTTATCAAACAAATTCGGAGCAGGCATATGAACTTTACAAGGTAGCGAGGGATTTTGCAGAACTGAAAGGAGATGAAATAGTTTATGACTTATATACCGGAACCGGCACCATTGCTAATTTTGTAGCTTCACAAGCAAAAAAGGTAATCGGAATTGAATATGTCCCGTCAGCCATTGAAGATGCGATTGAGAACTCAAACATTAATGGTATTTCAAATACATCTTTCTTCGCTGGTGATATAATACAGGTTCTCAATGAAGATTTTATAGATAAAAATGGAAAACCGGATGTTATCATTACTGATCCACCGCGGGCAGGTATGCACGAGAAAGTCGTAAGACAAATATTAAATATCAATCCTGAGAAAATTGTATATGTTAGTTGCAATTCTGCGACCCAGGCCAGGGATGTAGCAATACTTTCAGAAAATTATAAAGTTGTAAAAGTCCAGCCGGTTGATATGTTCCCGCAAACGCAGCATGTTGAGAATGTTATGTTATTGGTTAAGAGTTAAGTGTTCCTCTCCTTCGCTGAAGCTATGGAGGGCAAGAGGGTTCAGGGTTCAGGGTTAAGTGTTAAGAGTTTGGGGTTCAGAGTTCAGGGTTTTGGCTATTGGCTGTGTGTGGACTGTGGAAAAGCATTGCAAGCTAACAAACGTGGAGTTTTGATGACTTGTCCTTTGGATTGGAAATCTCAATTGTCCATAACGCATCCCATACCTTGTCAACTTTCTTTCTTATTTCACCAGTTAGCATATAATTAATTTATGTTTAACAGATTATTTGTTGTATTACCCTTAATATATTTTTCCTTGTCGATTTTTCCTGCAAGCTTCTTTATGATTTTTTTAATGTTACTTAAAACGGCATCAGCAGCATTACATTTATCTGCTTCAACCATCGTATGAAAATCGATATCCGTTCCTTTGGTGATAAAATTACCATTCGAATCGAAATAGTTAAATGAATCGCCGGATTTTATCCTTATATAATTGGTAAAAATTCCACGGTCGTGCTCCTTGAGTGTTTGCGTTGTCAGGATTATACAAAGATTACAGTGTATATCATTTTCTTTGAGTTTCGCATTAACCCTGGAATAAATAGTGCCAATTTCTATCGGATATTTCCTACCAATAAAGGTTAAAATCATCAAATTAAATTTCACCGGAGCAACTTCATTAAAATATTTCAGGAATTCGAATAGGTTTGCATCCCATATATTTTCATCAAATAAATAATTATCTGCAATGATTAAATCTGAAAGAGGGGTAAGATAGTCCTTTAGTTGTTCCCAGGATTTAAAACAAATATTTTCTCCATCGCGAACTGGCAGAACTGACTCTTTCATGAAAAGAGATAATTGTTTCCAGGCATCTTTATAATCATTTTTAAATGCTATAAAAAGCCCGTTATTATTCTTATATGCATTCTGAGTTTCTAAGTCAGGTTCATGTAGAAAGAAAACAGTCCTGGTATTTACTTTCTTTGGAAATGTGTTTTTATTTGGAGATTTGAATCTTTCGTCCACGATGCATTTTGATCCTTGCCGACCAGTAGTCAGTTGAGTTAAAAAGATATTCTCTTGATTAATATAATTGGTAAGAGTAATATTAGAACCTGATTTTAAATATCGCCAAAAAGAGTTCCAACATAAATTGTCCTCGTCACTTCCTTCTGGAATTGGTTTTGGCTGTGATTTACAAAAATCATCAAATACTTCAAAATCTATCACCGTATTTAACATATTAATTCTTTTGAAGTTTAAGTAAATCAAGTGTTAACTGGGTTGATTCATCAAAAAAGCCAGGGCCAAAATCACCATCCATCATCCCATCTTCACGGATATGTAATTCCTTAACCTGTTTCTCCCCTTGTGGAATATGGCTGGGGTGGTGGAAATAATAAATAATGGATTCATCTGGTTTGATTTCTTTTTTTGCTGTGAGGTATTGAAGTTTGCGAATAAGGTATTCACTGTGTGTTTCTATTAAAAAAGAAATTTTATATTTATCATAAAGATCTACAACCAACTCAGCCAATTTGGATTGAAATTTTGGATGTAAATTCGTTTCTGGTTCTTCAAGAATTAAAACCGTATTAAAACCAGTATATCGTAATCCCACAAGAATCTCACAAGATTGTAATAAAATAGATAGAATTTGTGTAAAACCGAAACCGAGATCAATTAATGATTTGTCGTCAATAAACACATAATTTACACCTAATCGCTGGTCATGCCCAAAAGAAACCTTTTTACCTAATCCAAATTCATTGATCCATTTATTAAGAAATTTTTCTGCTGTTTTATTCCAAAAACCTTTTTCATTTATTGCGCGAATTATTCGATTGAGAGAGTCTTCATCAGAGTACTGATAAACTCGTTTTTGGAGTCCCTTAATTGAGGGTAGGTAGAAGATGTTGGTAAAAAAACGTAAATAGGAATCATCAAAATGTAATATGACATTGAATTCACTTATAGTATCTATATCAAAATCAAGGAAATATTCGAAGGCTGTCTCAAGTATTTTAACACCCAAAAATTCATTTGATTGGCGCTTTAATTTTTTCAAGGAAGGATTTGAATCGGGTATCTTTGTTAGATCAAAATTTACAATGTTATTCTGGCTATTTTTTGCATAATTTTCTATTTTTCTATAATTTTCAAAAACATATTCGCTATAAGCTATCGTATCTTCAAAAGTGTCAAGACTACTAATTGTAGGATTACTTGCAAAAAATTCTATAAAAAGTTGAAGATTGATTTTTAATTCATTTCCAGCCAAAGTTAAAATCTCATTATCATCTTTATCACATAAATTAATTGTATGTTCGACTCTGCCATTATTATTCAATACATAGCGGTAATAAATGTCTTTTAATAAATGTATTTTAAAAATCAAGGGTTTTTTATTGTTTGCAACAATTGAGTCAAAATTGTTTAATTTATGGGTATTTCCCATAAAACTGATTCGCTTTTCTATTTTATTTCCCTTGTTCCTTACTGACTGAAAATAGTCAAGGTTATCCTTAATAAGTAATAAAAATTTTATTAATGAACTTTTACCAGAATTATTTGGTCCGGTTAAAATGGTTATCGGCCTAAATTCAAATTCAGTATAATTTGAAAAAATTCTATAATTTTCAATTCCAATAGTAGCGTAGTATATATTCATTTGTTTTAGGTATTGATTAGTAATTGTCAAATCGTTTTACATTCACAATAATTTCGATCTAATATTTCAATAAACTACAAAATGGGATATAAAATAATACCATAACATTATGTAAATATAAATCAAAACTTTATAAATAGGAATTTAATAGTATATTAGTCAGTTTATGATTCCACTTATCAAATATTGATATCATAATCTTTGATTTTCTTTTTTAATGTATTAATTGATTTGTAACCGAGAGTTAAACAAGCCTGCCTCTGGTTCCCACCTTTCAACTCAAGCACTTTTATGATGTGATTTTTTTCCACGTCCATCCATTTTAAAGAACCTTGTTGAGTTGTTTCTTTTAATCGTTTTGGAATATCATCCAGGGTTGCTTTGTCGTCACAAAATACATAAATTGTTTCAATTATATTCTCAAGTTCACGAACATTACCCGGAAAGGAATAAGATGTAAGAAAATCCTTAGCTTCTTTAGTTAATAGGATTGATTGTTCACGATTAAATAATATTTGTTTTTCTTGTAAGAAAAAATTGATCAACTCTTCAATTTCCTTTTTCCCTCGTTCCAACAGCAAGGGTAATTCCAAATCCGCCACCATTAACCTGTAAAATAAATCCCATCTGAATTTACCTTCTTCACAAAGCTTCCTGATATCCTTATTGGTTGCGGAAATTATTCTCACGTCAATCAAAGCCGGTTTTCCTCCAATTGGCTGTATCTCCTTTTCCTGTAATACCCTCAACAGGCTTTGCTGCATATAGGTGGATATATCACCGATCTCATCCAAGAATACGGTTCCTTTGTTTGCTTCTTCAAAAATTCCTTTGGTGTCTTTTTCAGCGCCTGTAAATGCTCCCTTTTTGTAACCAAATAATCGTGATTCGAGAAGCTGATCATTCATTGCTGAACAGTTGACCGGAATAAAAATTTGGTTTTTTCTGATCGAATTTTGATGTATAAATTTGGCCAGGTGTTCCTTGCCGGTGCCACTGGCTCCAAATATTAGTGTGGTAACATCCGTTTTGGCAATTTTAAAAGCTCTATCGTAAACCGGTTTGAGACTTTCAGTCAAAAGGAAATGATCCATCTTGTTATAAAGAGAATCTGATTCAAGACTCTTTTGTTTAATTATTGCTGAGACCGGAATTGAAGAAGGTGTGGTTTCGATTTCTATCCATTCAGGTTTGCC
>JAUVJI010000057.1 GCA_030596605.1 Bacteroidales bacterium | reverse complement strand
TACTTTTACAAATTTGAAGAATTATTAGACTAATGAGACAAGAACAAAAAAAACTCAGGCTGAAATCAATGCCTGAAAGTATTCACCGGCTACAAGGGTTGATCGAAGATATTTGTGATGAAAATAATCTTAATCACAATTATCTCGGTTGTATTTCCGTGGCTTTAACCGAGGCATTTAATAATGCATTGGAGCACGGAAACAAGAATAACCCTGAAAAATTTATTTCTATCGAATTCCAAAAAACATCATCAGGCCTTGAGTTTAGGATCAAGGATGAGGGTGATGGGTTTGATTTTAAATCTATTCCTGATGTTAAAGAAGATGGAAAGGAAAAAACATTTCCGGGTCGCGGTATTTTCTTAATAAAAACTCTTGCTGACGATGTTGAATTTGTTGGAAAAGGTAATGAAATCGAAATAGGATTTAAAATTTCCAGCATCAACTACGAAACAGCAGTTGATAGACTTACGAAATTCAAAGATTATTCCGAATCGGCCAAGAAGGTCGTTGAGTAAGCTATATATTTGAATTATAGTGGAAAATAAAAATATATTCTTCTTTTCAGAAGAAATCAATTTTCTATTACGACATAAAAATAAATTAAGAAGTTGGATTAAAGCCTGTATCCTTTCAGAAGGGAGAGATACGGGCTTTATTAGTTATATTTACTGTAGTGATGAGTACCTCAGGGAAATCAATATTAAGTACCTGAATATAGAAAATTACACCGATGTTATTGCATTTGATAATTCAGACAGTCCCACACAAATTTCCGGGGATATTTACATAAGCATTGGACGAATAAAAGAAAACTCCAGAGAATTTAAGACTACATTTATTCATGAACTTTATCGTGTGATGATTCACGGTATTTTGCATCTCATAGGGTATAAGGATAAAACAAAGAAGGATACCGATCTTATGAGAAAGAAAGAAGATTATTATTTATCTTTGCTCCCCAATTTTATCAGCTAAATATTTATACGTTTCACGTGAAACATTGTTAGTTTGTTTAAGGAATACGACATAATAGTTGTAGGTGCCGGTCATGCCGGTAGTGAAGCTGCTGCTGCTGCTGCAAATCTTGGTTCATCGGTTTTACTTATTACCATGAACATGGCAAACATTGCACAAATGTCATGTAATCCTGCAATGGGAGGAATTGCAAAGGGTCAGATCGTTAGGGAAATAGATGCACTTGGAGGTTACTCAGGAATTATAACGGACAAAACAATGATTCAATTTCGCATGCTGAATAAATCAAAAGGCCCGGCGATGTGGAGTCCAAGAGCTCAGAGCGACCGAATGTTGTTTTCAATGGAATGGAGAGATGCGCTGGAGAAAATTCCAAACCTTGATTTTTGGCAGGATATGGTTATAGGATTATTAACTGAAGAAAAAAAGGTAGTTGGTGTAAAAACTTCAATGGGACTCGAAATTAAATCAAAAGCTGTTATTCTAACAAATGGAACCTTTTTAAACGGAATCATTCATATAGGGTCGAAACAATTTAGAGGAGGCAGAATAGGGGAGAGGGCATCTGTTGGATTGACTGAAGATCTTAATAAACTTGGTTTTGTTTCAGATAGGATGAAGACAGGAACCCCTGTACGGGTAGATGGCCGAACTATCGACTTTTCAAAACTTGAAGAACAATCTGGTGATGAAATTCCTGAAAAATTTAGTTTTACTGATACCCCCAAATTGGAGAAACAGAGAAGTTGTTATCTGGCATATACAAATTCAGATGTTCATGATACTTTAAGAACCGGCTTCGATGAATCTCCTATGTTTAATGGACGAATAGAAGGAACTGGGCCAAGATATTGTCCATCAATAGAGGATAAGATTGATCGCTTTGCTGACAAAGCCGGTCATCAGCTTTTTGTGGAACCTGAGGGCTGGAATACAATAGAGTATTATATCAATGGATTCTCTTCTTCTTTACCTGATCATGTTCAATTTAAAGCGTTAATAAAGATCCCCGGATTTGAAAATGCTAAAATATTTCGTCCTGGTTATGCTATCGAATATGACTATTTATCACCCATGCAATTAAAGTATTCGCTGGAAACAAAACTTATTGATAATCTATATTTTGCCGGACAGATCAATGGGACAACTGGATACGAAGAGGCAGGCGCTCAAGGACTGATTGCGGGAATTAATTCTCACAGAAAACTTAATAGCTTATCTGATTTTATTTTAAAACGTTCTGAAGCATATATAGGAGTATTGATAGACGATTTAATTACCAAAGGAGTTGATGAACCTTACAGAATGTTTACTTCCCGCGCTGAATATAGAATATTGCTCAGACAAAATAATGCTGATCTGCGACTGACATTAAAAGGCTACGAAATTGGCCTTGCAGATGAAAAACGTAATAACCGTGTAATCCAAAAAAAGAAAACAATCGAAGAAATTATTCAGTTTATTAAAAAGGAAAGTGTGTCTCCGTCAGAAGTAGAAAATATGTTAATAAATAGTGAGACAAGTCCTTTAAAACAAAAAGTCAAAATATCATCTATTTTATCACGGCCTCAAGTATCAATAAATAATTTACTTGAAAATGTAAATTCTTTCTCAAAACTTGTTTCTTCGTTTTCACCAGAAATTATCAACGAATGTTTACAAGAAGCAGAAATATTGATCAAATATGGTGGTTATGTCGAAAAGGAAGAAGAGATAGCAAATAAATTAAATGAGTTGGAGGATATTTATTTAAGTCCGGATTTTGACTATTTCAACCTTAAATCTTTATCATACGAAGCAAGGGAAAAGCTCGCGAAGGTTAAACCGAAAACCATTGGCCAGGCATCACGAATATCCGGAGTATCTCCTGCTGACATTTCAGTATTAGCGGTTTATATCGGAAGGTAATATATTTTCACGTGAAACAAAATTCAATGAATACTTTATCAAATTGTCCAATTTGTAACAAATCAGAACTTTCCATTTTTCTTTCAACAAAAGATTATTTTCTGACCAACGAGGATTTTAATATTGTAAAGTGTAATTTTTGTGGATTTAAATTCACCAATCCCAGGCCCATTGAAACTGAAATAGGAATGTATTACGAATCTTCTGAATACATCTCCCACTCTAATAAAAAAACGGGCTTGATTAGTCACTTATACCAGGTGGTTAGAAAATTCACTATTAATAGAAAAATTGGAATAATAAAGCAGTATTTTGTCCAAGGTTCGATTTTGGATATTGGCTGTGGTACCGGTGAATTTTTAAATGGTTTGAAACTTAGAAATTACAACACAATTGGAATAGAGCCAAATGAAAAAGCCCGGAAACACGCTATAGAAAAATATGATCTTGAGGTTACGGATGAGGATGAAATAGACAAACTGGAAAAGGGTAAATTTGAAGTAATAACTTTATGGCATGTATTGGAACATGTTTTTCACCTTGATGAACGAATTAGCCAAATAAAGCAATTGTTATCGAAGGATGGAATATTAATTGTAGCATTACCGAATTCCAATTCATGGGATGCAAAACATTATAAACAATATTGGGCAGCTTTTGATTGTCCCAGGCATTTATATCATTTTGACCAGGATTCTGTCAAAAATCTATTTCATGAATTTGGATTTGAATTGGTAAAAAGCAAACCCATGTTTTTTGATGCATTTTATATTAGTATGCTAAGTGAAAAATACAAAACAGGAAAATCAAATATGATAAAAGCATTCTTTAATGGATCAAGGTCGAATTTGTCGGCCATGTTCAATAAAAATAATTATTCGAGTATCATATATATCCTAAAGACAAATAATTCTTAATTTTAGCCTTTATGTTAAGTTTACTCCATTCTATGGTATAACAAGTCTTATTTAAGAAGAAAACGCTTTACATGGCTTTATTTTTAGTCATTATAAAATATTGATATTCATACATTTAATTTAGAAACAAAATGCACATGAGCCAAGGTCCTAAATATAACATTCTGATTTACTTTTCTTTAGCCATTCTTTTTGTTTTATTTGCTGTTTTTTATTCCAGTTTTTATGTTTCACCTAAAAATTTTGAAAATATTTCAAGAAATTTTCAATCTGTATTCCTGGAAAAGGAAAAATCACTAGATGAGCTTTTGGATGGCATTGTAAAAAAAAATGAAGCCAATTCCAAAGACTCGATTTTTCTGATTGAAAAAGAAATTGACGATTTTTCTGAAAAGGGAATTTCAATTATTCTATTTGAAAATGGAATAATGAATTATTGGTCTGAAAACTCAATCCCGGTTTTTGAATATCTGGATGAAAATGAATTTGAGACAAATTTTATTTTTTTGACCAATGGATGGTATTATATCAAGAAAAGAGAAATTAATGATTACAGTATTGTTGGTTTGATAAAAATCAAAAGCGAATTTGCCTATGAAAATCAATATCTGATAAACGAATTTCAAAAAGATTTTACAGTACCGACTGGTGTATCTTTAAACCTCGAAAAATCGAAATTTAACATAAACGATACCAATGGTGATTTTTTGTTTTCTCTTGACTACCCTTCTGAAATCAAAGCTTCTGAATCACAATTGATCTTTTTAGCTATCATTTATTTGATTGTTCTTATATTAATAATTGTCACAATTTATTGGGCTTATATTCAATTAGACCTAAAATTCTTTAAAAAGCGATATCTGCTTTTATCTGCCTTTATCATTGATGTCCTGCTGATAAGAATAGGAATATTCTACTTTGAAATACCCGGTTTATTATATTCATCAAAATTATTTAGTCCTGAAATTTTGGCGTACTCCACGATTATACCCTCTCTTGGGGATTTGTTAATAAATTGTATAATTCTTATTTCGGTTTCATTTGTTATTTACAAAAGCCTGAACATAAATCCTTTTCTACTGAAAAGGGCTTTCCGGAAAAAGTATATTATTTCTGCCGGCTTGATGAGTATGATATTTATATTTTATATATCCCTGGCTCATTTATTTCAGAACATTATTGTTAATTCAAGCATCTCCTTTAACTTGAACGATATAACTAGCATTGATGCCTATAGTATTTTTGGGTTTATTTGTTTTGGATTGTTGATAATTTCCTTTGTGTTTTTAACTTTTAAGCTGTCATTGATAATTTCCAGAATACTTAGCAGTCCTCTACAATTTTTCACCTTTATTCTTTTAAGTCATATTCTTTTCTATTTTATCTGTCAATATTTAATTAAGTGTGATAGCAGTATATTAATTTTCTTGCTACTATATATTTCATCTTTCTGGGTTATTAATAAATCCACTGCTATCAACATTCGTTTTTCTTCAACAGTATTTTATATTGTCATTTTTTCTCTGTTTTTAACTTTTCTTCTATATCAGACCAATCAAATGAATGAAAAGGAAAATAGAAAGATCATAGCTCAAAAGTTAGCACTTCAAAGAGATCCGGTTGCCGAATATTTATTTGGAAAAATTGCACAAGAAATAGAACAAGATTCGGTTTTGCAAAATCTACTTTACGAATACACATCAATTAACGATGCAGACCCGGAGAGGATAATTTCACATATAAATAAAAACTATTTTTCAAATTACTGGGAAAATTACGACTTGTTAATTACAATTTGTGACTCGACAAAATTACTGGACATACAACCAGAGGATTATTTAATTAACTGTTTTGATTACTTCAAAAGCACAATTGACGAAAACGGAATTACTACAGAAAGTAAAAACCTGTATTACCTGGATTATGATTTTACTTCCGACAATTATTTAGGGATTATTGATGTCAAAGTTAATGAAGCTCCGCTCAAAATTATTATCGAGTTTTTTACTAAATATGTACCCAAGGGATTAGGTTATCCGGAGTTGCTCATTGATCATGAAACCCACAAATCATCTGAATGGTCGAAATACTCCTGGGCCATTTATGAAAATGAAGAGCTCGCTTATCATTTCGGGAAATATTTCTATTCTTTGAATATATCTGGCTATGGAGCTTCCACAAATGAAACCGGTTTTTTTAACCTGAACAACCATAATCATTTATATTATCCAATTGATAAGGATACCATGTTGATAATAAGCAAAAGAAATCCAAATTTGCTGGATATAGTTGCCCCTTTTTCATATATTTTCATCTTTTTAGGAATTATGCTTCTCATTATTTTATTAATACTAAGAAGCCCTATTGATATCAAACCATTTGAACTTAATTTTAAGAAACGATTACAATTATCCATAATTTCACTTATTGTAATTTCTTTTCTGCTAATAGGAATAGGGACTTTATATTATATAATATCACTAAATAATAGTAAGAATCATGATATTCTAAGCGAAAAGGCCCATTCCGTTCTTATTGAATTAGAGCACAAGCTTGCTGCAGAGGAAACACTTTCACCAGAATTAGAACAATATATGTCCGACCTATTGTATAAATTTTCATTGGTTTTCTTTTCTGATATTAATTTATATGATTTAAATGGAACCTTACTGGCAACTTCAAGAGCAGAGATCTTTAATCAAGGCTTGATTTCAACTAAAATGAACACCGAGGCCTATAACCATATGAATAATTTAAGAAAGTCTCTTTTTATCCATGAAGAATCCATTGGTGAATACGAATATCTGTCGGCCTATTTACCTTTCAGAAACGAACAAAATAATTTAATAGCCTATTTAAACCTTCCATATTTTGCAAAACAAGACGAACTAACAAATGAAATATCAACCTATTTGGTTGCCTTTGTCAATATTTACGTAATACTTATTGCGGTGGCAATTTTTGTGGCCTTGGTCATTTCTAATTACATCACTAAACCCATTCAGCTTCTCAAAGATAAAATCAGTAGGTTAAAGCTTGGAAAAAGAAATGAAATAATAGAATGGACTAAAAAGGACGAAATTGGAAGCTTGGTTATGGAATACAACCGAATGGTAGATGAATTGGCTGATAGTGCAGAACGCCTGGCAAAATCAGAACGTGAAAGCGCCTGGCGGGAAATGGCAAAACAAATTGCACACGAAATAAAGAATCCATTAACACCCATGAAGTTAAGTGTTCAATATCTTCAAAAAGCTTGGGACGAGAAAGCTCCGGATTGGGATAACAGATTAAAAAGGTTTACACAAACTATTGTTGAGCAGATAGATTCATTATCAACAATTGCTTCCGAGTTTTCCGATTTTGCCAAAATGCCCAGGTCTAAATTTGAAAAAACCGATATAACTGAAGTTGTTAGAAATTCAATCGGCCTTTTTAAAAACATAACACAAATTCAATTCAAATTTGACTATTCTATAAAATATTACTCTTTGGCCGATAAGGAGCAATTGTTAAGGGTTTTTAACAATTTGATTAAAAACTCCATTCAGGCAATTTCTGATCAGGAGAAAGGACTAATAGAAATTTCAATTGAAGAAGACAACAAATACCTTATACTGAAATTTACAGATAACGGAAACGGAATTCCCAAAGACCAAAGAGAGAAAGTCTTTTATCCAAACTTTACAACAAAGTCAAGTGGATTAGGACTTGGTTTGGCAATGGTTAAAAGTAGTGTTCAAAATACAGGTGGTGAAATTACATTTGAATCAGAGGAGGGTGTAGGAACTACATTTATTATAGCTTTACCCGTATATACTGATGATAATTAAACTGTAATTCCCATCTCTTTCATTAATATTGTTGCATTCATGTTTTTTGAAACTCCGTCACGCAATTTATAATCGAAAGAAAGTTGATCTACATCTATATCCACCTCAAAACATTTGTTTTTGATATTTTCAGGAAATGACGTTTCAAGTTTTCCCAATCCAACATCATGTGTTGCTACGATCCCACTGGTATTTAATGAAATGAATTGTTTGAGCAATGCTTCAGAACCTTTGTGCTTATCTTTTGAGTTGGTCCCTTTCAGTATTTCATCAAGAACAACAAAAAGTCTTGTATTTGATTTTAGCGCTTCTATTATACGTTTCAATCGTTTAAGTTCGGAATAAAAATAAGATTCATTTTTATGAAGAGAATCACTGGTCCTGATACTGGTAAAAATTTGGATGGGTTTAAATGAAAATTTCTCAGCACAAACCGGCGCCCCACACATACCCAAAATCATGTTTACTATTATAGTTCGTAAAAAAGTACTCTTTCCAGCCATGTTAGCACCTGTGATTACGATAAATTCTCCGGGATTAATTTGAATACTATTGTTTACTCTTTTCGATAAGTTAATCAGCGGATGTCCTAAGTTTTCTGCTTTAATAGAAAATTTTTCTTTTTGGAATACCGGGAATGACGCATATTTGTTGTTGAAATAGAAATTTGAAAAGCTGTTTAAGGAGTCGAATTCTTCAACCACTTCAAACCATTTTTTCACCTCTTTCTTATGTTTATTCTGCCAATACTCTAATCGTTTCATTTGTAAAATATCCCATAGCATAAGCCCATTGAACAATGCCCATGAAACAATATTCAAACGGTTGTCCAATGCAACAAGAATGGATGATAGTTTTTTAATGCTTTGGCCTGCAGAAATACCATTTTTTTGTAATCTGTTTTGCAGATCATTCAATTTTGAAGAACTAAATTTTTTGCTTTCAATTTCTTTGAGCAACAGGGCATATTTTATGAGCATTTCAGAGGTTTTACTTACCATGTTATGCCGCCTGTTTACTTTGAATGCAAAACTCCCCGAAATACCCCAGGGAATTATAAGGTAGATCAGAAATGTATTGAATGTAATAATGTTAAGGGATAATAAAAAAATCATTAATGTTGAGAGAACAGGTATTAGAAAGACTAAAACTGAGAAAACAGAATGATTGAAAACAGGAGATTCCTGTACCCATTCCAAAATTCGCCTATTGTCGCTTTTTTTTTCATTGTGGGTAAGGCCTATTGCCTGAAAATGTTGTCGCAAGTCAATAAAAGCTGAAAGTTCTTTTATTGATTCCTGATTTTCAAGAATCATATTTTCATCAAGGAGGGGATAGCATAACTGGTGTGCCAATTTTTGTTTTCCTATTATACTTGCACATCGATTTAAAAATTGAAACAAAGAGCCTTCGCCAAATATATCAACATCAGAAGAGTAAGCATGATCCGGATCAATAAAGTCCTCGCCTTTATCAAAATTATCAACATTTCCTTCAATTGCTTCTAATTCATCTTTATTGATTTTAATTAAAGATTCATAAAGCTTTTTCGATAATAGAACTTGTGAATGATATTTTACAAGGTAAATGAATATTACAACTGATGATAAGATGGTGAGAACAATACCCAAAGATGTGACCGTTCGTGCAAATACATAAATCAAAATAGCAGCTATCAAAAAAACCAATAGACGTGAAATGGATATCGTTTTGCTTTGTTTGTTTGCCTTCTGAAACAATGATGAGTATTCTTTTATTTTCTCTTCGTAAGTCACCCTTAGCTCTGCACGCATATAGAATATTATTAAGTTTTGGATAAAAGTAGTAAATAAGATGAATCACCCAGACAAGAATGGCTTAAGTTTTATTTTTTGATTATGCACAGAATTTAGGGATAGATTTTTTATAGTGAGAAAATTTCAGGCTATAAAAAAAACGGGGCCCCCAGAAAGGGGGTCCCCGCCAAACCCAAAAGAATCGAATTATGAAAAAATTAATCAACTATTAATTTGTATGGAGGATAATAATTTTTATCGTCCAAAAACATTAATTAAATAAATACCATTATCCACCTCTTGCAAATATAATACAAAATTTTTATTTGTGGTTATTTTTTTTAATATTTTTTTTCCGGCCAGATCAATTAATTCTATCTCTCTCCAGCCGGCATCAGTAAAATCAATGCTTACATAATCTTTAGCCGGATTTGGATACATCATATGATTTCATATAACATTACTGAAATTTAGTGAGGTAATGCAAACTTATAGTAAAGTTTGATTCAATTATCGATGAAGGAGTATTTTAACACTTTTTTAACAAGCCGAATTAATCAAAATTATTTCCAACTCTTAAATGGATGTTTAATCAAATTAGCATTATAATATTTTGGATCTTCTGTTACTTCCCCTCCTAACCAGTTGGGTTTATCAAAATTTTGAAACTCATCATGTAATTCGATTTCAGCAACAACCAAACCTTCATTTTCTGCTTTAAACTCATCCACCTCCCACAATAAATCATCAATTTGAATATTATAACGATACTTGATAATTATTGGTTTTTCACATATTTCCTCTAGCATCGTTTTCGCATCTTCAACAGGTATTTCGTATTCAAATTCAGTTCTTTTAGCACCTTCTGACAAGCCTTTAATTGTCAGAAAACCTTTCTCTCCAACAATTCTGATCCTGACCACCCTTTCTTTTGATGTATTCAAAAATCCCTGATGGTACAGAATGCCCTCAGCAAGTGTTTTATAAGTTTCATCCTTAACTAGAAATTTTCGCTCTATTTCTTTGCCCATATCAATACTCATCCTAATCAGTCTCAATTTATTTTTCTGGCTGAGGAACATAGCTTCCATCGGTATCACCTGAGCAGAGAATTGGAATATCTTGTGCGACATCCCCACCTGTGACACTAAATTCCGGAATCTCATAAACATAATCCGGAGCAATGAATACCGTTCCAGGTGGATTATTGGAAACCCTCTGTCTCATCAACTGCACATCTACCATGAGTACATTGGTATCCCATGTTACATCACTGGCCAGGAATTCAAGGTCTGTTAAAACCACCCCGGCCCCGGTCACATACTGCCACGTGACCTGAACATCGTTCATTGACAATCCACCCCATGGTTTTGTGGTAGCAATGTTAATGGTATAGTTCCCATCAGCAATACCTGTAAACTCATAATAACCCAAAGCATCCGATGTAGTTGATCCTACAAGAATATCCGCATCATCATACAATATCACCGTACAAACATCCATTGGCGTAGCAACAGCATTGGCATAGTTCAAATACCCCGACACTTTATAACCACCCACATGCAGAGTACAGGGAACTATTACCTGGGGTTCCACAGGATCATTACTTGAAATAATAAGGTCAGCATAATAATCACCCACTTCCATATCAGTAGAATTAAATGTTACATTAATGTCCGTCATATCCGACCCCGGGATTGTACCGGTTGGCGGTGTGAAAGTAAGCCAGTCATTAAAGTCGCTATCCACAACAAGAGTGTAATCCTCTACTTCTCCATAAGAAAATGATGCATTACAAGGATCAGGAACAGCAGAATAAATTATCTGTACTCTCATTCTTGTTGGACCGGGCATAGCATCAATCGGAGGAACGATGTTGGCCGTATATGGTCCGACACCGGGAGAACCTGAAACCGTAATTGATGCATCATCATAAAAATCTTCATTCTGGTTCCAGTCCACCCAAATACCACACTGGTCTGAAGTCCAGATAGGGTCTCCATTGGTTATTGTTATTGGATATGACATACCTGGCACTACAACAGTTGACAAGCTTGTATAATCTGCGTAATAGTCTTGTCCTGTAGTGTTATTTATTGAACCGATAGTAACGTTCTGGATGAATTCATCACCACCACCACCAACAGAAGTACAATAAGCTTCGGAGTTTTTGTCAGGGTGGTAATACTTTGTAATGGAGAACTCAAGGTCAGTTTCTCCAATATTTGAAATTGTAAGTATTTGTGTTGTTTGATCATCGGGAGGTAGTGTAACCTCAAAGCTATCAGGATTGATTTCAATGTCAGGTGGTGAAGGCGGAGGAGAAACTGGCGGGAAGATAATGTAATCAACCCATGCACAATCTGAACCATTGCTGGTATTACCATCCTTAAAATATACCCATTTAAATGTATGTAATCCCGCAGTTACAGGATAGCTGACCTGTCCCCATGCTACTTCACCTGCCCATTCTTCCTGCATAGTTCCGTCAATCCAAAATTGCAGGAAGTCATAACCGCTTTCGGAAGATACTTTCCTGTAAAATGAAATATCATCATCGGCAGTAACATTAAATTCCACCTCCATCTCTGAGGTCTGGTTATGTGAAATATTGCCGGATTGAGCACAGTAAATTCCTTCATAAGGATTGATATCAGTTATAAACCAGTCTGCATTACCCAGGAAAGTCCATGGGTAGCTTGCAAAGTTTCCTGTTTCCCAGTCTTCTATTATTAAACCGACAGCAAAATTCATAACAAATAAATTTGTATAAGTTCCACTGTTTGAGCTTACATTTAAGGTTAATATAAAATTTTCACCAAGTGGTGTTGTTTCATCTACAAGAATAGTATAAACTCTTTGTGCTGTTTCTCCCTGCGATAAATTTCCAAAATTTGCATTAGCACTGATAATTGTAACATAAGGTGAAGTTGTACTAATAATTCCTTCAATATTTTCAGCTGTGATATCTCCGTTGTTTTTTAGTGTAACTAAAATATCAATAGTTTCTCCGGGGTCAATATTTCCATCATTATTACCACCCGAATCATCAACAAGATATTCAGTCATGGCAAGATAAATACCTGATACAGGTTCAATTGCTTCTATGGCATCCAAATCAAAACCTGCATTGTCAACATTGGCGGAGCCATCGCCATCGTCCAATATTTTAATAAATTGAGCTTCTGGTAATCCTGATGTAGCAATATCAAACTCGGTCGTACCGTTACCTGTTCCGAGGCTAATCCATGGACCATCTATTGTTTCACCAGCATAACAGGTAAATCCTTCAGGTGAAGCATCGCTTTCATATACTCTAAAGTCTGATCCCGACCCGTCAACTACAGGATATTGCATATCTAATACACACCAACCATTCACTCCTATTGAATAGTTAATATTATCGGGAGCACCAATAACTGCAGGTGTATTCCCTTCATCAGCATCGTTATTGCCTGGAATCCTTGAAGCTGCAAATCTATAAACATACTGTCCTACTTCAGGTTGCAATTGGAAGTCGGTTGTTGTAGAATTATTTTCTGTTACAACAATATTATCAATGGTCTGTGTTTCATATCCGTTGGCAACAACTGTTATGGAATAAGTTCCGGATAAAACATATTTATGATAATCACCGGCAGTAACATCAGAGTAAGTCGGAAAATAATCGTTTACGAATACAACTCCGGCAATAGAATCACCTGTATTTATATCGGTTATTGTTCCATCTAATCCATATCCGGAATATTCAATCATGGCGATCATAGAAGGATAATTTCTGTTATAGTACATCATGATATCAGAAGCAGGTGGTTGTTTGCTGTATGATATCTCCATTGACCAACTGATTGATCCCATAATACCATAGTTGGAATCTTTTGTACTTCCGTTAATGGCATACATACCTGTATTTCCTTGTCCGTATTCAAGGTTAGGGTATCCTGACACAGAGGAATAAACACCTCCCAATTGATAAATATGGTTCCAGTCGTGAGGTTGATCAGACCGGTAACTCCAGGGCAAGGAAATATATTCCGTACCACTGTGATAAGTAGTATGAACCACAAATTGGTTATTATACATACATTCCCTAAGTGCTTTACTTTCAACCTGAGAACAGGGGCCTGTACTACCACCCCAGCCATCCCACATGTAAGCCCAGTCACGGTTAAGGTCAACACCGTTGTTATTGTATCTGCTCATAGCTTCTCTTCCGTCAGGATTTACCATTAGATAGAGCCATATCTCACGGTTGTCGATCAGATTTGTCACAGTAGGGTCGTTTCCATATTCAATACATATATCCCGTGCAAACCGAATGACATTTTCAGCCGCTCCAATCTCATCACCATGAATACCCCCATCAAACATTACCTCTGCTTCCGGTTCATCAACTAAAACATTATCGCTTATTTTCAATGCTGCCAGTTGCCGCCCTCCCAAAGATGTTCCAAAGATGTATTTTTTGCAAATAGCAGGGAATTCTGTTTCAAGGCTATCTGCCAGATCAATAATTCCCTGGTAGGTATGATAGGCATCTTCGGTTAACCAAAAATTGGTATTATGCTTATTTAAGTCTTCAATAACAATTTCATAATTCATTCCTAAAGCTTCAATCTGACCAAGCTCTTTTGGAACCACATAAGCGGTTACATGATCATAATCTGGCCCATAAAAGTCCATGCTTAATTTCATGTCGGCCAACTGGTTAAATTGCTGTTGATTCTCAATAGGAATTTGTATTTGCATTTCTCCATCGCGCCAACCATTCGCAAAAGAATTGGAAACAATAGTCAATGCTGATAAAAAGATTAAAAGATTTTTCATGATGATATAGTTTTTATTATAATCTAAAAAAGCCAGCCTGAATCCAGGTCTGGCTTTTTTAATTTTTAATTTTCTTAAATGGTAAATATAATATTTATTTCCCAGCCGGTGGTTCAAACGAATGATCCACATCCCCCGAACAGATAACAGGAATATCCTGAATAACATCCCCACCACTAACAGCGAAATCAGGAATGATATAAATATAGTCAGGAGAATTAAAGACTGTACCCGGCGGATTATTTGAAACCTTCTGCCTCATCAATTGCACATCAGCCATTTGTATATCGAGATCCCATGTAACATCTCCAGCCATGAACTCAAGGCCTGTTAAAACCACCCCGGCTCCTGTTACATGCTGCCAGGTGAGCTGGACATCGCTCATCGCTAAGCCACCCCATGGTTTTGTAGTTGATGCTTCAATTGTATAATTACCATCTGTTATATTTGTAAATTCATAAAATCCGAGAGCATCGGTAGTAGTGGTGGCAACAATTGCATCAGAATCATCATTTAAATATATTGTGCAATTATCCATTGGAGTTGATGCAGAGTTCTCATAAGTTAAATAACCGGAAACATCATAACCCCCAATAACTTCTAACGTACATGGAATAATTATTTGGGGTTCATCAGGATCATTGCTGCTGACAATAACTTCACCGGTATAGATTCCAAGGTCTAAACCTGTTGCATCAAAGTGCACAGTAACATCTACAGAGCTTCCTTCAGGAACAGTACCTGATCCGTTATTAGTAACTGAAAGCCAGGTATAAGAGTATAAATCACCCAGTTCCATGGCAAAAAATGTATCATTTGCAGTTCCCTGGAGAACACCACCCAAAACAATTTTACCTGGAACTAAACTAGTTGAGTAAAAGGCTCCTCCATTAATTTGATCAGTCAGTCCGGGAAGCAAAGGAACTTGAATAGAAACTCCTGTTAATGATTGGGTTATTAAATTATACTCATAGAATGTAGTTGTCGGGCTACCTGTACGGTCAAAAATCCAGAGATTTCCTGTAAGTTCATCATAAGCAAATCCATACATTCCGGTTAATCCCGGTGCTGTGTAGGTTGCATATTGAGTTCCTGAAGCATCAAATTCAATTATCTGGGTATCCCAGTTTGCTGCATAAAAATGTCCGTTATCCGGATTATATGCCATTGCTCTGATGGTGCCTAATCCTAAGTTACCTGAAAACATTGTTGTAACGGTTCCGGTTGAAGGAGTTAACCGATAAAAGCCATTTTCATCACCTCCATACAAATAGGTGCCGTCAAAAGCCAAATCTCTCATTCCCCAGTCTGAAGTGGTTCCTTGTGAATATGTACTGATCAGATTTCCGTTAACATCTAATTTATAAAGTTGATTGGGGTTTGTTCCGGCAGTACCACCTCCACCAGTGAACCATAAATAATTATCGTCAAATTCACAACCCAATAGTTGATCATCTCCTGTGGATGTTTGTATATCTAATTGCATTAATATATCTCCAACGGCTTCCGGAGATGTGTTTCCTACTTGTATATAAGGTGACAATTCTTCTTTTGTACTAATTTGTGGATTTTCTTGTATTTTTCCAAGTTCAAATTCAGGATTGTACCAACCTGATTTACCAGTATAGTTTACAGCGGTACTATAATTTAAATCAAGCTCCCCTAAATTAGAAATATGCAATAATTCATCTGTCATATCATCTTGTGACAGGGTAACGTTAAAGCTTGAAGGTGAAATTTCTATCTCAGCCGGTGCCGGAGGAGGAGTCATTGCCGGGAATATGATATAATCTACCCAGCCACAATCAGAACCGGTAGAAACACTACCATCTTTATAAAACATCCATTCGAAAGTATGCTCACCTGCTGTAACAGAATAGCTAACCTCTCCCCAAGCTACAGTACCGGACCATTGTTCCTGCAAAGAGCCATCAATATAGAACCTAAGGTAATCCCAGCTACTTTCAGAGGATACTTTCCTGTAAAATGATATAGTTCCGGGGCTTGATATATAAGCTGTTAAATATAAAGACGTTGTTTGGTTATCAGAAATATCTCCTGACTTTGCACAAAATACCCCTTCATATGGGCTTTCTGTAACTACCGAGAAATTAGCATTCCCACTAAACTCCCAGGGGAATTTGGAGAAATCACCGGTTTCCCAGTCTTCAATTATTAAACCAACACTCTCATAAAAAGTATAATTGTTGGAATATAAATTTGCAATAACATCAAAAATTAAATCAACAGTTTCCCCTAAAGGTGTTGCCCCGTCAACAGAGATATTAAATACTGCATATGAAGTTGCTCCAACGCTAATTATTCCCAAAGGAGAGGATGAGGTATTTACAGTTATATATGGACTGGTACTTAAAAGATATCCTGTAGCAGAAGGTGAATTGCTATGGCCACTATTAGTTGTCTCAATAATAATGTCAACTGTTTCGCCCGGATCAAGTTTACCATCATTATTCCCCAAAGCTGAATCATCTATTGTTAAATTTCCAATATTTAAAACCGGTGCATTAACAACAATACTAAAATAAGAAGTCCATGAATCATCTGCATTACCGGTCATCTGAAGCTCGAAATCAATTATATACTGATCAGGAATATTGTCAGCTATTAAAAAACCAAAAGCATTGTTTATCATTTTTGTCGCACCGGCATTGATGGTTCCATAAGCTTCAAAATTATCGGTTAATGTAATATATGAGTCAGTACAGACCAATGTTGCGTTTACATTATAAGCAGTTGCACTTCCAACATTTTCGAGGGTTGTATGTAATTGAATAAATTCTCCAAAATCAGCCAATCCGTTACCATTTCCGGCAGCATCATTTATTACGTGAGAATTGTAAGTAACGTGAGGGCCGCTGGCTGGTATTACATTTACATTGCTTGAATATCTATAATAATTCTGTTTGGTTACCGTTACAATCAAAATATCCCCTACATTTTGAGGTGGTATTGTTATGGCAGCCGGTGTTCCTGTTCCATTCGCAGTACCAATAATTACTCCATTTACAGTTAAGGCGATAAATGATCCTGAATTTGCAGTCACAGTAAAGGATGTCGCACCGGCAAGTAGTGTAGGGCTATGTGTAACTGTAAGATATTGAGGTATTTCTGTATAAACAGTTGAGAATGCATCCCCATGTGCATGGAAAAGGTGATATGTAACTTCTTTGTTGTTTGTATTATAAGGCCAATCCGATTGATAGAGAAAATGTTTACCGGCAGCGTTTCCAAAGGCAGGTAATATATCTCTTGAAGGTGGTGTAGTACCGTAGGTTGGCATGAATTCCGGCCACATATTATCATACATTCCCCATACAAAGCAGTCATTCACAAACGAATATGAAATTTCTGAGGCAGCGGTAATACCAAGAGCACCCGAATTTTGGCCGTTGTATGTATATCTGTGGAACTTTTCGGCAAAGCATTCCCCGCTTAAATTATATTTTCCTGTTAAACAATTTATAGAGAATACCCAGGTTAAATCTGTATTTGATAAACCATTAATATCAGTAGAACTGTAAGAGGGTTCGCCCCAACCTGTAGTTCCTCCATGATCTCTGTGCTGAAGCATAAACGCACCGCTATTAACCGCATTATTGACCATAGTGGCATTTCCACCTGACCACCCTCCAAGAACATCAGGAGTTGCAGGAATGTAACCTAAACCATTTGGTCCGAAATAATCCACAACTGCTGTTGTGTTTCCATAAGTAGTTGATGACCACAGAGAACCAGGTGTACCTGAATATATCTCATTAATCCTTACAGGATTTTTACCTTGTGCGTTTTTCCAGAAACCACCAACGGTCTCAGAGCATAACTGGAACCACCTCTCAGTTTGCCAACCGCAAGCTGTGATAGGATTATCATAATATGAAGGATTTGTAGGAGGATTTCTTTCATGATCAAGAAATTTTGTGATCATGGTTTCCAGATGAGTTGCATTTTGTGCAGTCATCCTGGCAAAGACAATATCAGGTAGCTGGTCGCCATCTACATCAGCATAAATATTATCAGACGCACAATAGCTGTTATAAATTGGAGATACAACAGTACTTCCGCTTGTACCATAATCACCTAAAAGTAATACGGCTGCAGGAGGAATATCCCATGTGTTAAAAGCATTATTCACATAGGTTTCTATGGCTGTCGTAGTATTTCCTCCGATTTCAGTAGTAGTAACAACTCCGGTTTTTATACCTTGTAAATTTCTCCAGTTTTTGATTGAATCAGCCCATGCAATAAATACCGGGTCATCCGGACAGATGATCAGGTATTCATAATCAGGGGTTTCTGTTGGGTTTGATTTTACAGAATAATCAATATCAGGAATCGCATCAGGATTCAATACAGCATCTTTAATTATGGGATCCCACCACCGGCTTCGCAGCCTGTTATCTCCCACCTGTCCATTACCACCAGTATAACTTACTTCAATTTGTAAATCTTTATATACTATCAATTCTTTTGTTACCGGATTATATTGGAAAGGAGTAATTCCCAGCATAAAAACATCCACACCTCTTATTTTGCTCATTTGCGATTTAACAGGGTTTTTAGGATAATATTCATTTTTTAAATATATTTTCATATCCTTTTCATAGTGGAGCGGACCTTTGTCCGTATCGAGAGGTATCCTGGGAGCAGGAGCAATGTTGATGTTCTTAAATGTCTCAGTTTTTGAAGCAACAATGTTGAAGGATGCAGTTGCACCATGAGGGATAGCAATATATCTTCCGGATCCCGGGAGATCTGGAGCACCCTCATCATTTGGAAGAAAGACTCCCGGAATTTTAAGTGCTTTCATTTGCTCACCTTTGATATCCACATCTTCAAGATAGAAATCAGTGACAGAATAATTGATCGTTACACTGTTGCTGTTTTCAGCTTCCAGCGTAAATCCATGATTACCCCAACTATCGTCGTAGTTATAGGATTGAGAAAATACCACTTGGCCTGCCAATAAAAAACAAACCATTAAAAAATAAACAGTTCTGTAATTTTTCATCATTTTATAAATTTTAAAGTTTTATAATTAATTATGTTAGAAATTGTCAACCTGTTTAGCAACGTAGAAGAATTGATTTGACCGGTAAATTTATGGCACTTTTAAGTTTATGCCAAAAATCTAAGTAATTTATAATACTTATAAATAAAATTGGATAGTTTGAATATAAAATAATTGGTTGAAGTAATTCAACAAAACAAGCCAATTAAGGAATCAAACAAATTGTATACATTTGCGTTAAGATAATAATAAAATCCAGGATTGAATCCACTAAAACAACTTGCAGGACAAACAGCCATATATGGATTAGGAACAATCGTTCCGAGGCTGCTTAATTATTTGCTTGTCCCATTATATACAAGATTGTTTCTGGGTGATGAATATGGTGTTATCACTGAGCTGTATGCCTATATAGCCTTCTTTTTTGTCCTTTTGCTTTATGGTATGGAGACTTCCTTTTTCAGGCATGCTGAAAAGGATAATCCTAAAAAAGTATTCAGTACTTCCCTGATCAGTGTCTTCTTCACATCATTATTATTTATAATCCTTGTTTTAGTTTTTATTGATCCTATCTCTGTTTTAATGAAATATCCGCAGAGTCAGGATTTGATCATATATTCCGCAATCATAATTGGAATTGACACCTTTACAGCCATTCAGTTTGCCTACCTCAGACAACAGAACAAGCCAATCAAGTTCTCTTTGATTAGAATTATTACTGTTTCCATCAATGTAGTATTAAACCTGTATTTTATCTGGTTTTGTGATGTTTTGTACAAGTCCAATCCTGATTCACCATTTTTATTCTTTTATAATCCTGAAATTAGAATAGGATATGTGTTTATCTCTAATTTAGTGGCCAGCATTGTTGCTGTAATTTTACTATTACCACAAATACTAAAGACAAAAATTGTTCTTGATCCTGATTTATTGAAACGGATGTTGGTTTATGCTTTTCCGCTATTGATTGTTGGTTTGGCCGGTATGATCAACGAAGTTTCAGATAAGATCATTTTCAAATACCTGGCAAAAGTGCCAGAGGGAATTGTAGATGCTGATACATACATCATGGGACAATTGGGAATATACGGCGCCAACTATAAACTGGCTGTATTGATGACCTTGTTTATCCAGATGTTCAGATATGCTGCAGAACCTTTCTTTTTTTCACAGGCAAAAGAGAATAATGCAAAGCAAGTGTATGCTGATGTAATGAAATACTTTGTAATATTTGGTTTACTGATCTTTTTAGCCGTTACTCTATACATTGATATTTTTAAATATTTCATTGGCCCGGAATTTTGGGAAGGGTTATTTATTGTTCCTATCGTTTTATTGGCTAATCTTTTCCTCGGCATATTCTTTAATTTATCAGTGTGGTATAAATTAAACGATATTACCAAATACGGGGCAATTATTGCCTTGTTCGGTTCGGGCATTACGATTTTTATGAATATTTTGCTTGTTCCGAAGTACAGTTATCTGGGAGCTGCATGGGGACATTTTGCATGTTATCTTTCCATGATGATAATATCCTATTTCTGGGGAAGAAAACATTATCTTGTAAAATATGACCTGAGCAAAATACTTTTTTATATAGTAGTTGCACTCATCGTATTTGGCCTAAGCAGAATACTTAATGTTCAGGAATTAGGTTTAAAATTGTTAATTAATTCAATATTGATTGTGCTGTTTCTTTCGGTCGTTTATTTTGGTGAGAAACCCAATCTTAAATCCATTTCAAAAAAGAAAGAATAACGAGTCTGTCTATGTGCCTTTTAACAAGATTTAACGCACATTGCTGACTTTTTTACCTATTTTTGCGTTCCTTTTAAACAAGCTTATAGAATGAAGGTCAAAATAGTAAATGATTCTAAACATCCTTTACCTACTTATGAAACTCCGGCATCTGCCGGTTTGGATTTAAGGGCAAATATTGACGAAGAAGTTGTGCTTAAACCATTGGATAGGGCTTTGGTCCCAACCGGACTGTTTATTGAATTACCTGTCGGGTATGAAGCGCAGATAAGGCCTCGCAGCGGACTGGCAATTAAGAAAGGGATAACTTTATTGAATGCTCCGGGCACAATAGATGCAGATTACAGGGGAGAGATAAAAATTATCCTGGCAAACATTTCTAATGAAGATTTTGTTATTAAGGATGGGGAACGAATAGCTCAAATGGTTATCAGTAGACATGAACAAGCAGAGTGGGTTGAAGTTAGTAAGCTGGAAGAAACGAAAAGGGGAGCAGGTGGCTTTGGGAGTACGGGAACAAAATAATAATCCTTACAAATTCAAAAGATTGAAAATTAGACACATTATATTGATGCAAAAATATCTTCTTGGTATATTAAGCCTTCTTCTTGTATTAAGTATCACGTCTTGTAAAACCACAGAAAAAAGTCCTCGTTCACACAAACAGGATTCAGTCCAAAAAGGTGTAAATTCAGAGGGGGTAAACAATTCAGCTTTTTTTATTGATGCCAGCAAGCAGAAGTTGCTTGGTAATTATGAAGATGCCGGAAAATTATATCAAAAATGTATTGATATTGATCCTGCAGATGCAGCTTCGATGTATGAGTTGGCTAAAATAAAGTTGATTCAAAATCTTCCGGAAGATGCTCTTGAGTTATCTGAAAAAGCAGCTGAAATTGATCCGTATAACGATTATTACCTTTTCTTTCATGCAAGCCTTCTTCAATCCTTTGAGCGTTACAATGATGCCGCAAAGGTTTACATTAAGTTAGTTGAATCAAATCCATTTAACCTTGAATATTATAATAAACTGGCCATTTCGTATCTGTATGCCGGCAAAATGGATGATGCCATAAAAGTTTATGATGACCTTGAGGATAAAATTGGTGTGACCGAAGAGTTTTCAATGAAAAAGCAAAGTATTTACCTTCAGGAGAAAAAGGTGAATAAAGCGATTTTAGAAATTGAAAAACTGATAGAACATTACCCAAACGAAAGCAAATATTATGCTGTGCTGGCTGAAATTTGTCTTGCCAATGATATGAACGAAAAAGCTGGATGGGCTTATCAGAAGATAACCGAGATCGATCCTGATAATCCTTATATTCACATTTCCCTGGCTGACTATTACCGGAAGAATGGAGAAGAAGAAAAAGCGTTTGAAGAATTGAAATTAGGATTTGGTAATCCGAACCTGGATATTGATTCGAAGATTCAGATTTTACTGACATACTATACCATTAATGAAATTTACACTGATCTGAAAGGTCAGGCATTTGAATTAGCTGAATTATTGGTTGAAACACACCCGGATGATCCAAAGTCACATTCGATGTATGGAGATTTTCTTTTTCAGGATAAGCAATATGAAGCCGCAAGGGATGCATTCAGGGATGTAATTTTAATGGATAGCAGTAAATATTTGGTTTGGGAGCAATTGCTTTTTACAGAATCTGAATTGAATGATGTTGATGCCATGCTTGAGGAAAGCCTCAAAACAATTGAGTTGTTTCCTGAGCAACCCGTCCCGTATCTATTTGCCGGAGGCGCTTATTACCAGAAAAAAAACTGGGATGAATGTATTGAGATTTTGACAAGGGGCATGAAGTTCATTGTTAACAATACCCCTATGGAAATTCAGATTTTTTCTTACCTCGGCGATGCTTATAATCAACTCAAGGATAATGAAAAATCGGATGAAGCATATGAAGAAGCCTTAAAACGTGATCCTGAGAATGATTATGTGTTGAACAACTATGCTTATTATCTTTCGCTAAGGAATGAAAACCTGGAAAAGGCAGCTAAGATGGCGAAAAAATCAACTGAATTAAGGCCCAACAGTCCGGCGAACCAGGATACATACGGATGGGTACTTTATAAAATGGGATATTACGAAGAGGCAAAGGTTTGGATTGGTAAAGCCATTGAAAAGGAAGATGAAGCTAGTCCGGTGCTTCTGGAACATTATGGTGATGTTTTGTGGCAGCTTGGTGACAAGGAAGAAGCTTATAAATATTGGATAAAGGCTAAAGACAAAGGTACAGGTTCAGAATTTCTGGAAGAGAAGGTTGAAAAAAAAGAACTGATTGAATAAATATATTTTTACTAATTTAATGACTTTCTCCGCCAATAGAAAAATCTTTCAAAGTTTGTTAAAAGGGAAACTTCCATCCTTTTTACTATTGATATTTTTTATCTTATTTCTTTCTTCCTGTAAAACAACCAGGTCAATCATCAAAGAGCCTATAAAGGAATATGGCGCTGAATATATATTTGAAAAGCTGAAAGAAAATGAATTAAAGTTTGACTGGTTCCAGGCAAAATTTAAGCTCGAAATAGTTATTGATAAGAAGAAAAATTCCCTTACCGGGCAATTGCGGATGCGCAAAGATAGTGTGATCTGGATTACGTTTTCACCTATGCTTGGTATTGAAATGGCACGATTGATTATTACTACAGACTCGGTAAAATATATCAATAGGATAAATAAAAACTATTTCGTTGGAGACTATTATTTGGTAAATGATTTCCTTGATTCAAATGTTGATTACGATGTTTTGCAATCCATCTTATTAGGAAATGATCTCACCTATTATGAAAATGGTAAATTTCGTACTACCTACGATAGTAAAGAATACCACCTTGTTACAGGTAATAGACGAAAGCTGAAAAAGCATGTCATTACACAACAGGATGAGGAGAGAATATTTCTGCAAAATATTTTTCTTAGCCCCGAAACTTTCAAAATTACCCAAATGAAAATCAAAGAGATTAAAAAAGAACATAAAAAACTGGAGGCTTTTTATTCTGACTTTCACCCGGTTTCAGAACAACTTTTCCCATATCATGTTACCTATAATCTTACTGCTGAAAAATCAGTTTCAATGAAGTTGGATTATTCAAAAATAAGGATTAATTTGCCGCTTCAATTTCCATTTAAAATTTCTTCGAAGTACACTCGTATTTTTTATTGATTTACCTTTGAGATCAGATTTTGAAAATTCAGCATGAGTTTAATTTTTAGAAATAGGAAGATTTTTTTTATAAGTACATGTTTGTTTTTTTTCATTTATAACTTCAATTTTGCTCAAACCGATGACAAAAAATCCAAATTGCAAAATGACAAGAAGAAAATAGAAGAAGAAATACAATACAACTCCCAGCTTCTCGAAGAGACAAAGAAATCAAAAAAAGTTACGCTCAACCAGCTTGTTATATTAAAACGTCAGATTTCAATTCGTGAAAAACTAATTCGAAATATGTATGAAGAGGTTAAAACCGTTGATGATCAGATCAACCTGAACAATGAAATTGTAAAAGATCTGAAAAGCGATCTTGAAAAGCTCAAGGAAGAGTATGCAACCATGATATATTATGCCTATAAGAATAGAAATTCTTACGACAGGCTGATGTTCATTTTTTCTTCAAGAGATTTTAACCAGGCATACAAAAGGCTGAAATACTTTCAGCAATACACCGCCTACCGGACAACACAGGCAGAGTTGATTGAGCAGACACGCCAGGAAATTGACACAACTATAAGTGAATTGAAAAATCTTAAACTTGAAAAGCTGGCTCTTCTAAGTTCGCTTGAGGATGAGCGGGACCAGCTTGCCTATGTAAAAATTCAGCAAAACTCTACCATCAAAAATTTGAGTGAAAAGGAAAAGGAATTATTGGCTACCATCAAAAACAGGGAAAAGGCAGCTAAAAAACTTCAAAAGGAGATTGAAAAAATTATCGCTGAAGAGATCAGGCTGGCCTCAAAAAAGACAGGAACTACCAAAACAGGCAGTTTTGCACTTACACCGGATGAAGTCCAGCTTTCGTCAGATTTTCAACTGAACAAAGGGGG
>JAUVJI010000026.1 GCA_030596605.1 Bacteroidales bacterium | reverse complement strand
GGGGTCATTACCAAGCGTAGTGTATCTGGTTGGCTTGTCAAATACGGTTGGATATAGTACTCCGTTGAAATTTACCAGTTTATTGCCGAGGTAATCCTGCATTTCTCCTGATATCGAAACTTCTGACAATGCTTTGATAGTATCAAAATTTTCAAGTATTGAGATATCGTTGATTTTTGTCGTAATGACCACCTGTTTTGGAAAAGCAAATTCCAGGGCCGGATCGCCGAGGAGGACGAATTTATTTGTGTTTTGGTCATTGCCACTTGCATTTTTTGCAAGACGAATAACATCTCCCATTCTTAAATGCTCACCATCTATTTCTTGTAAAGCAAAATTATAAAAGTTTTTATTGATCTTATAATTAGCACCGGCATACGTTGCCCTTGAGGTTGTAAAAAGCGAGATACCGCCTCCATTTGGATTCAGGAATACATATTCACCTGCTGATGTACGTTTCGGATCGTCGAACCGGCTGAATTCGCATGTTGCGGTTATAAATACGGGCATATTATCATAATTGTTCCAACTGTTAATATCAGCAATTTTTAATATTCGCTCATGTGCCAGGCCTAGTTCACCCCCATGACCTATATAGTTAACGAACAAAGCGCCTCTTTCAACACGGTTGTTGATGTCTTCAGTTACCTTTGGATATTTTTCACCACTGGGGCTTGATACCTGTTCATATGCATCGAGATAGATCTTATCGATGTTTATAATACAAGTAGTTGTATCAATATTAGTTGCATGTCTTTCAGCATCATCAAAATGTAAATTGTTGTCCTCATCATCAGCAATCAGGCAAATAACGTTTCGCCAGTCACCCATCACCTCATCCGAATTTGTAGCATAATGAATAATTTTATCCACGGCATTTCTTGCTTGTGAGGCCGTACTAACCACAAACCTTCCAATGCCAATATCAACCATATTATCGCCATCAAGACAACCATAGAAATCGTCTTTAACGATTGAACTTATCGGATTCAATGACTCATGTGATTCCCATGTGGGAATAAAGTTTGTGTTGTTTTCCTCCCGGTCTTTCATGTCGTATGAACCATCGCCAAACAGGAGCAAATACTTGGGTTCCATACCTGGTGAGGCCTTATCGTATAACATTTTAACATAATCCCTGATGGCTGTAATATCTTGTGAGCCACTTGAAAATTCATTATAAATGTCTTGCAATTCGGTAACTACTACACTCATCCCGTCATAGTTGATATGGTGATTTGCCAATCGAACAGCCTGATCGGTAAAATCCGGGTGGGTAATTATTATCATCTCATATTCACCCAATCCATGCAAATCTTGGTTTTCAACAGACCCAATAATATTTGCCGAGTGAAAAGACGATCCATCGAAAGCAACAAATTCTTCCAGTTTATCAGATTGGATACGGAAAACCAAAGTGCTTCCGGAAATTATGGTTTCCATTTTTTTTACGTTTACAGGATCAGTAATATTCCAAATGGTAATATCAGAAGTGGCTTTTGAAAGGGTATATTCAGTTACATATTCCTGTGTAGCTGTTCTTAAGTCGCGGAAATTCATCTGGCTTACATAAAAACTCAGATTTCTTATCACATTAAGTTTGAAATAATTCAAATAACCAACCGAAGTGGATAACGGTTTGCTGTAGACCACTTTAACATTCAGATCCGAACTGTTTACATAAAAAGATGTGGAGTCAAACCTTGTTTTTGCGTAATCGGAATTGATATTTGAGCTGTTAGTTGCACTAATGGGAAGGGTTAATCTATTTACATTGTTTACAGAAATGCTGAAAGAACTTGGTACATCCGACCTTGCTGCAACATCGGCTGCCAAATAAACCTTGGAATTTAAATCCAGGTCAGGGAAATTAATTTCTTTAACAAGATTGTTAAAAAGGTCGAAGGTTTCACCATACCATATTCTTCCTGTTCCAATCAGGTTGGTTTCTTCAAGCTCATAATGATAACCGTCATTGAACTTATTAGAACTAAAAGTAGGATTAAGAGTTGAAGATGGTTGGGTTTGAATCCGTTTTCCTTCACCCAGGTCAGTTGTGATATAATAATAAGTATAGTCGGAATAGAGATGGATCCTTTTATGAAGTGAATCATCGAATTTCCAAATATCAGGAGATTCACCATAGAATAATATGTAATCACCCGGATCAAAATTACCATCACTTTCTCCTTTTACATAAATGGCATTTTCAGGCAGATCGTCGTACCTGAATTCGTTAATATCTTCAGGAAGCATGCCGCCACCATAACCGTAAAGCCTGATGTTTCTCGGATCAATGTTATTAACGTTAATACCAAGATCGCTTAACTCCTGGAATGATATCTTATGAATCCCTGTTTTATTAACAGCAATTTTATACCAGTTGCCTGTTGCGAAAACAGAGTTTTCTTTATAATTAAAAGTTTTTATACCGGATGTTTTATTATTAATTGTGGTTGTGATCTCTAATTCAAAAAATACGAGTCGTTCATAAAAACCTGTTAACTCATTTTTTCGCAGTGGAATAAAAGAAACAGTTGCGAAAGGTTTTTTTCTGTCAAAGGCAATCCCGCTTGAGATTTCAATGTTATTTTTTATTTTTTCATCTCCTTCAACGATGTATATTTCTGCCTGAGGTACCGGCTCATAGATTTCATTCACTATGCTTACGGCTAAATCAACATTTGCAGCAAACAATGGAATTATTTCATAATAAACCGGCAAGAAATTATTTTCATAATTGTTTTTCGATCCCTCAAATCTCAACATGTGTATAAATTCGTTTTCAGCTATACTTATTTGCTGAATGCCAATCCAGCTAATATTTCTTTCATACCTTTGAACCTCGCAGAATGAGAGGGCCGGGATAAAAAGTAACAATAGGATAAAGACGTTTCTTGTTCTCATAATTAGTCAGTGAGAATTATCAATATTGAATTTTGTAAAAATAATAAAAGTAAATAATCTTCCAGCGCGTAAATCTAAATATACAATATATTGAAAATAAAACGTTTAAAATTAATTATTTGCGAAACTAAATTAGGTTAATTAACGTTATAATAAGGTTTTTATTATAAGAGCGGATAAATCAAAATTATTCAAGTTGCGTACGTGTTGTTACATATTGATCCACTGTAAAAAGAAATCAAATTTCATGTTTGAAAGGTTGATAATGCTGTTATTTGGGCTATTGTTTATTTTTCAAACAAGCTTTGGGCAAGATCCGGCGTTTTCTCAGTTTTATTCTAATCCAATTTATTTGAATCCTGCATTAGTAGGTACGGGCGATTGTTCAAGATTGATATTTAATTACAGAAATCAATGGCCTTCATTTTCAAATAATTTTATAACATACAGCGCATCAGCCGATCATTATGTTAAAGCTTTGTCAGGCGGTGTTGGCCTGATATTTACTTCTGATAATGCAAGTAGCAACGTCATTAACACGATGAGAATTAGTGGTATTTATTCTTATCATTTAAAAATAGGACAAAACAGTGTGTTGAATGCCGGTTTTGAAGGAACCTACCACCAGCAAAAATTAAATTGGGAAGAGTTGATATATCAGGATATGATAGATCCAGTTTCAGGAACTGTTGATCCGGGAAGTTCCGGTGAGATTCCATTGGAAAACAATACAATTCGGGTACCTGATTTCGCAATAGGATTTGTTCTTGGAATAAAAGAAAAATATTATGTTGGAATTGCTGCACATCATCTTGCCCAGCCAAAATTGAATTATTATGCCAATTCAGAGGAATACAAGTTGTACAGGAAATATACTTTACATGCAGGCGCTCGATTTAACCTAAGTAATAATGACTACATTACAGAAAGCACTAAATTTTATTTTTCACCAAACGTTTTGGTTCAGTTTCAACAAAATGCAAGACAAGTTAACTTTGGAGTTTATTTTGAGAGAAGTCCTTTAGTGGCTGGGGTTTGGTACAGGTACGATATTGATAATGGAGACGGAGCGATATTCCTTATTGGTCTTACCCAAAAAAGGTTTAAATTGGGCTACTCATATGATTTGACATTATCTAAGCTTCAAGGTGCAACCGGTGGGGCTCATGAAGTGTCTCTAACTATATTGGTGAATTGTGATAAAAAAAGAAATAAACCCGGTGCAATAAAATGTCCGGAATTTTAGTTATGTTTGCAATCAAATTTTTAAAAAAATGAAGTACTTCAGTCTTTTAATATTCGTTTTATTCATTGTTTCGGCAGGATTATTTTCATCCTGTTCAAAGCAGCAATCCGCAACAACGGGATGGGAATACAATAATCCGAAAAACGGCGGATTTGAAGTTGCAGATTACAGAGGACAATTAACAGGTCCTGGTCTTATTTTAGTAGAAGGTGGTACTTATACCATGGGTGCAAATTATGATGACCCCATATTTGAATGGGATAATGCATCCAGGAGAGTAACTGTAAAGACCTTTTATATGGATGAAACAGAAGTTTCAAACCTTGATTACCTTGAATACCTGTATTGGTTGAACAGGGTATTTGGTACAGATTATCCGGAGGTTTACAAAAAAGCTCTGCCCGATACCCTTGTTTGGCGTGACAGGCTTGCTTACAATGAACCTATGGTTGAATTGTACCTCCGACATCCGGCATATCATTATTATCCTGTTGTTGGGGTGAGCTGGATTCAGGCCAGTGATTATTGTGCCTGGAGGACTGACAGGGTAAATGAAATGCTTCTGGTTCAGCGCGGAATACTGGATTTGGATCCGGATCAGCTAAATGAAAATAACTTTAATACCGAATCATATTTGGCAGGCCAGTATGAAGGTTTGGTGAATAGAAATCTTCAGGATTTAAATCCAAACAGTACAGGTGAAAGAAGAGTAAGAATGGAAGATGGTATAGTATTACCTCGTTACAGGCTTCCAACTGAGGCAGAATGGGAATTTGCTGCTCTGGGGATTATAGGAAATACCGTGTATGAGCGGGTCCTTGACCGTAGAGTTTATCCATGGAACAGTCATGTGCTTAGAACCGACGACAAACAGTATTATGGCAGTTTTATGGGCAATTATCAAAGAGGTAGTGGCGATTACGCCGGTGTAGCCGGAGATCTAAACGATGGCGCTATTGGACCTGCAATGGTTGGTTCTTTCTGGCCTAACGATTATGGCCTTTTCAATATGGCAGGTAACGTTAGCGAATGGGTTATGGATGTATATCGCCCTCTTTCTAACGAGGATATGGCTGATTTAAATCCTTACCGGGGAAATGTATTTGAAAGAAAAGTAAGAGATACCGAAGGCCTGATTGCCGAGAAGGATGAATTTGGAAGGATACAGTACGAAGAAGTTCCGGTTGAAGATATTGTTGATAGAAGAAATTATCGTAAAGCTGATAATATTAATTATCTCGATGGAGACTTCCAGTCGACAATCAATAGTGAAGAATGGGTAAGGCAAAATGAAGATTCTCATTCAAGTACCATGTATGATTATTCTCAAACTTCAATGATTAACGATCATGCCAGAGTATATAAGGGTGGTTCCTGGAAGGATAACTCTTACTGGATGATGCCATCCAATAGAAGATTCCTTGATGAAAATCATGCGACGGATTTTATTGGTTTCAGATGCGCAATGGATCGTGTGGGAAGTGATGATGGATATTAATAGACAACATTAAGATATTTTAAACCCCATTCCTGTTTTTAGGGATGGGGTTTATTTTTTTATTTTTGTTTTATGGAATCAACAATTGTAAGGTTATACGAAACATACATAAAATACCCTCGGGTATCCACAGATTCACGAAATATTCCTGTAGATTCTATTTTTTTTGCATTAAAAGGGGAGTCTTTCAATGGAAATGACTTTGCTTTAGATGCACTGAAGAAAGGTGCAAAACTAGCAGTTGTTGATGATCCCGGTTTAAAACAAGATGAAAAGTTATTTTTCGTGGAAGATGTACTGGCAGCTCTTCAGCAACTTGCTTTGTATCATCGTAAAATGTTGGGGCTAAGGGTTATTGCAATTACCGGAACCAATGGCAAAACAACAACCAAAGAATTAGTTCAACGGGTGTTAAAACAAAAATATAATTCAAAGGCTACTCAAGGTAATCTGAATAATCATATTGGAGTACCACTAACTTTACTTTCAATGACAAAGGAAATTGAATTTGCTGTTGTTGAAATGGGCGCTAATCACATTGGCGAAATTGCTCAACTTTGTGAAATTGCAAGGCCGGATTTCGGTTTGATAACCAATATCGGTAAAGCACATCTTGAAGGATTTGGCAGTCTTGAAGGAGTGAAAACTGCAAAGACAGAATTGTATAATTTCATCAGGAAAAATGATGGGATAGTATTTATAAATTCAGATAATGAAGTACTGCTTGAAGCGGGAAATAATATTCGTTCTGTTACTTATGGCAGTGGCAAAGAAGCATATTGCTCCGGAGAAATTGTAGAGCGTTTTCCATATGTTAATCTGGAGTTTGAATCCGCAGGCGCTAAGTACGCTTTGGATTCCAAATTATTAGGGGAATACAATTTTGAAAATATAATGGCTGCAGTTTGCATGGGAAAATATTTTAATGTTTCGGTCAATAATATAATTAAAGCAATTGAAACTTACCAACCCGCTAATAGCAGATCACAGGTAATTGAAACCGAAAACAATCTAATAATTCTTGATGCTTATAATGCAAATCCTTCCAGCATGAAAGCAGCAATTGATAATTTTCAAACAGGAGATTACAAAAATAAAGTGCTGATTTTGGGTGATATGATGGAACTGGGCAAGGATAGTGAAAAGGAGCATCAGAATATTCTCGAAAATGTAGAAACTATTGGATTTAAAGATGTATTTCTGGTAGGTCAGCTCTTCATGAAAGCCAGAAGTAGCATAAAGTACGACTGTTTTGAATCAAGTGATAAGTTTCTGGAATATTTACAAAAGCATCCCTTAAAAGGAAAAACAATCCTATTAAAAGGATCACGTAAAGTACAACTTGAAAAAGTAGTAAATGCCCTGTAATGAAGAACTACGAAGTAATAGGATTAATGTCAGGTACATCCCTGGATGGGCTTGATATCGCTTATTGCACTTTTAATTTTGATCAAAGCTGGAAGTTTGAAATTGTACATGCTGTAACCATTGAATATCCTGATGAATGGGTTGAAAGATTAGAGAGTTTATTAAAGGCTGATGATAAAACATTAGCTCAAACAAATATTGAATATGGCCGGTATCTCGGCAAGCTGACTAAAAGTTTCATAAAGGCCAATAATTTAAAACCTGATTTTATTTCATCTCATGGCCATACAATATTTCACCAGCCTGAAAAGGGATTTACATTACAAATTGGCGACGGCCAGGCTATTTCAGATGTTGTTAAGCTCCCGGTGGTTTATGATTTTAGAACATTGGATGTGCAACTTGGTGGACAGGGAGCGCCCCTTGTACCTGTAGGTGACAGGCTGTTGTTTCCTGATTATGATTTTTGCCTGAATCTGGGAGGAATTGCCAATATTTCATTTGAGAAAGATGATCAGAGAATTGCTTTTGATATTTGCCCATGCAACCAGGCGCTTAATTATCTATCCCGGTTTTTGGGACAAGAGTACGATAATGATGGATTAATGGCAAGACAAGGGAAAGTAGATCATAATCTGCTTGAAAAACTAAATGCTTTAAGTTATTATTCTCAATATCCTCCAAAATCATTGGGCAGGGAATGGGTTGAAAATTCTTTTTTGCCAATTCTTAAAGAAACAAGTATTTCTGAATTCGATCTTTTGGCTACCTGTACGGAACATTTTGCTTATCAGATATCAAGAGTAGCTATTAATAGAGGAAAGATGCTTATTTCAGGAGGAGGGGCTCTCAATAAATATTTAGTGGATCGAATTAAATCTCTATCGAAAGTTGATATTTGTATCCCGGATGATACACTCATTAACTATAAAGAAGCCCTGATATTTGCTTTCCTCGGTGTTCTTCGCTGGCGAAATGAGATCAATTGCCTGTCATCAGTAACAGGTGCTTCACGAGACAGTAGTTCGGGAGTTATAATAAAATAAAAAAGGTGAAGTAAAAGCCTCACCTTTACAGTATTTTAAGAAATTATCTTTACAACCCCAATAACGTCATCTGGAAATAATAAACAGCAGCTCCGGCTATATAACCAATGAATGCCAGCACACTGATTTTTTTCATGTACCAGATAAAATCTATTTTTTCAAGCCCCATGGCAGCAACACCGGCAGCAGAACCGATTATAAGAATACTACCTCCTGTTCCGGCACAGTATGCAAGAAACTGCCAGAACTTACCATCAACAACAAAATCGGCCATAAACCCAGTTGTTCCTGCATCAACAACTTCATACATACCCATTGAGCCGGCAACCAAAGGTACATTATCCACAATTGCCGAAAGGATTCCGATTATAAGGTTTATTGCATAAATATTATGTAAGTGTTCATACAGGAAATTTGCCATTACGGCAAGGTGTCCGGCAGACTGTAGTGCCGCAACAGCCAAAAGAATACCCATAAAGAAGAATATAGTTGGCACATCAACTTTTCTTAATACACCAATTACCGTAAGTTTTCTTCTGTCTTCAAGGGGTTTATGTTTGTGTAATATTTCAGTAGTTAACCAAATAACTCCCAGTCCAAACAACATTCCGAGGTAAGGAGGCAGGTGGGTAACCGTTTTAAATACAGGCACAAATAACAGGGCGCCTACACCCATAAAAAAGAGTAATTTACGCTCAAATGCAGTGGTAAATTCTTTGGTTTCATTTGCATCTAATTGTGGCCTTGTAATAGTTCCTTTAACTGTAAAACTAACAATAACCAGCGGAACTACCATTGTGACAATACTCGGCAGAATTACATATGTAATAATATTTACAGCTGTTATCTGTCCGCCTATCCATAGCATAATAGTTGTCACGTCTCCTATTGGAGACCAGGCCCCACCTGCATTTGCTGCCAAAACAACCATACTGGCAAAAAACCATCTGGTCTTCTGATCATCAATGAGTTTCCTGAGTAAGGCAACCATGACGATGGTAGTGGTTAAATTGTCTAAGGTAGCTGACATGAAGAAAGTCAGTACACTTAAAATCCATAATAATTTAACTTTGTTGGTTGTTTTGATTTTATCTGTTATCAATTTAAAGCCCTGATGCTGGTCAACTGTTTCGACAATTGTCATCGCACCCAAAAGGAAAAATAATATTTCCGCAATTTCCATAAGATGATGCCCAAGATCGTGTTTTACGAAATGAACAACATCGTGAGAAAGTTCAACATCACCCTTCCACACCTTATTATAATGTGCTTCCTCCACACCAGGTTTGATGAAGTTTATGACATCGTGACTTATTGCTTTTACTTCTTCCCATGCCGGGCTTAACCCCAGCTCAAGAATTGAATGAGCATTTAAAGCATATAACGCCCATAATATTGTACCTGTTAATAAAGCGGAAGCTGCTTTATCAATTTTAATAGGATGTTCAAGGGCAATCATTGTATAACCCAGAACAAAAATAACGACCATTAAAATAAACATAATACTTACACGTTTAAGGGATTGATAATTGGCAGCAAAAGTAATTGAAAATATATTGAAAAAACAAAATCATATTTATAAATAAAGATGCGTATGTTGAATGGCATTAAAATTACTGATTTATATCAGTTTTATGCAAATTTATTTGAATCTTTGAACCAGTGATATTTTTATGAATAATTGATTTTCAAAATAAGAGTATTAACAAAAACCTGTTAACAAATCCGGCTGAAGATATTTACCTCAATTTTGTATTAACGTAATTTTACTTTCTAAATTTAACGTATAACTTATGTTAGCAGCTTTTTTATTGCAGATAACGCAAGCAGGGCAGGCTGTAGCCGATACAGCAAATACAATTGCCGGCCAGATGAATGGTGAACAAACAGAAATTACCATGTCGCTATGGGATTTGGCGATGAAGGGAGGTTGGATACTGGCTATCCTGGCCGTATTTTCAATTATTGCTATCTATATTTTTATTGAAAGGTTTTTTGCTATAAACAGGGGATCGAAAGAGGAAAAGAATTTCATGAACAATATTCGTGATTTTATTCATGATGGAAGAATTGACTCAGCTGTAACGCTTTGCAAAAACAATGAAACACCCATTGCACGCATGATAGAAAAGGGATTGGCAAGGATAGGGAAACCTTTAAATGATATCAATGCAGCCATCGAGAATGTTGGTAAACTTGAAGTTTCTAAGCTTGAAAAAAACATTGCCGGATTGGCAACAATTGCCGGTGCCGGACCAATGCTCGGTTTTTTGGGAACAGTAATCGGTATGATCCGGGCATTTTATGATATGTCAATGGCAGGAAATAATATCGATATCGCTTTGCTTTCTACCGGAATCTACCAGGCTATGGTAACAACGGTAGCAGGACTTGTTGTTGGTATTATAGCTTATGTATGTTACAATATTCTGGTTGCAAGAATTGAAAAACTTGTTTTTATTCTCGAAGCAAGAGCAACAGAATTTATGGATGTTTTACACGAACCGGCGAAGAAGTAGAGAGTTAAGAGTTAAGTGTTAAGTGTTAAGTGTTATTGGTTAATCGAACATAAAAAATAGTTACTGGTCAATAGTCAATTTAAAATCGAAAATAAATAATCGAAAATAGTCAATAAAAAATGGCGATACAAACAAGAAATAAACGAAAAACCGATTTTAGCATGGCCTCTATGTCCGATATCGTTTTTCTCCTGCTGATATTTTTTATGTTAACATCCACATTGGTAGCGCCCAATGCCATCAAGTTATTGCTTCCAGCCAGCAACAGCCGTACGATAGAAAAACCTCCGAAAATAATTATTTCAATAAATCAGGACATGGATTATTTTCTTCAGGGGGTGCAGGTTGACGAACAGTCACTTGAAAATGGTTTACTGGGAATGCTCGCAGGAAAAGAAAGCGCTTCCATCCGTCTTGAGGCAGATAAAAATATTCCGGTACAATATATTGTGAATGTTATTGATATCGTTAATAATGTAAATAAGAAATACAAAACGAAGCATAAGGTGATTTTGGCTACGAGCCCGAAAAGATAAGATTTTAGACTTTAGATATTAGATTTTAGATATTAGAAAAAGAAACAAGTAAAAAGTTCAAAGTTAAAAGTACTATTAGCTAATAGTTACAAGCAAGCGGAAAAATAAAATCATGAAAGGAAAACTTAAATTTTTATTACTCCCATTAATCATTTTCGTTTTAAGTATTCAATCTTTTTCTCAAAATACTAAATCGGAAAAAGAAAAAATAAAAGTTATAATAGATTCATTATTATATGACACCAATTATGTCCTTGGACCTTGGACATATAAGTTTGTATATAATCTCGCCGACTCTATTGAAAAATATGGGTTCAGAAAAGATAAAATTTTTCCATGCAAAGATTTTAAAAAAGTAAAATTATATAAAGCAAACCATGAGAGAAGACTGGTTAGATCTTGCCTCAATGAAAATACGATGACATTAAACAATTTTGTTGATCGAAAAGGGAAAAGGCTTTCAACTGACCAGACTGAAAGATTACTAAATATTATAAATAACCCACTGGCATTTGGATGGTTTGTGCAGGAAACACAAGTGCTTAAAGCTGGAATTATATTTTATAATGAACAGAATGAAATAATTGCTTGCATAAATATTTTTAACAATGGTTTACAACTTGGATTTTTTCCAGGTGATATTAGAACAAAAGGTGGAGATCTCAATAGACATGAAGGACAAAAATTTAAAGAATTATTGAATGAATTAGGATTAAATTTTGATTAAAAGACCGCCAGCTTATAACAGCAAGTCATAGCCCATAGCCGCATAGCGGTCATCAAGACAAAGAATTGTAAAATTGAAAATACAAGAAATCAATAAAAATCAGAGTAAGGAACGGCTACGTGCCATACTTGCGAAAGGCCAAAAGCTAACAGTAATTTTAACATAATGAATAAAGACAAATACAAAGGAATTATTATTACAACACTTTTCCATGTTGCAGTGATTGCTTTATTGTTTTTATTAGGCTTTTCTACTCCTTTACCTTTACCCGGGGAAGAAGGTGTTGAAGTGAATCTTGGGACCGATATTGAAGGATCAGGGGCAATTCAACCTGACATGCCTTCTACAATTAGGAAAACAACACCACCTCCGAAAGCACAGGAAAAAGAAGATGAATCTATTGTTACCCAGAATACTGAAGAAGCACCTGTGATCGAAAAATCAAAAAAGGAAAAAGTTGAAAAGGAAACTGTAGAAGATGTAGTTGAAAAAGAAATTGTAAAAGAAGAACCGAAAGTAAATCCGGCAGCATTGTATAAGGGGAAAAGCAAGGACGCGACTAAGGATGCGAGTGAAGGAATAACCGGTAAAGAAGGCGATCAGGGCAAACCGACCGGATCCAAAGATTCGAAAAATTATGAAGGGCCGGGCGGCCTCGGTGACGGTTTGTCGTACAGCCTTGCAGGCAGAACGCCCAAATATTTGCCGAAACCTTCTAGTAAATTTCAAGAGAATGGAACCATTGTGGTGCAGATCACTGTTGATAAATATGGCAAAGTTGTAAAAGCCATGGCCATCGATAAAGGATCAAATACAACGAATGCTTCTTTGCGGAGGTTGGCAGAAGATGCAGCAAAAAAAGCTGTATTTAATGCAAATCCCAATGCCGCTGAAATGCAGCGGGGAACTATAACCTACCATTTTGTAGTAAAAAATTAAATGGATTACCGGCAAACACTTGAGTACCTTTTTAGCCGGCTGCCTATGTTCCAGCGAACCGGCGGTGCAGCGTATAAAGCCAACCTTGATAACACAATTACCCTGTGTAAAATACTTGGAAATCCGGAGAGAACTTTTAATTCTGTACACATTGCCGGCACCAATGGCAAAGGATCGGTAGCACATTTTGTTGCATCCATTCTCCAGGAAGCAGGATACAAGGTAGGATTATTTACATCCCCACATTTAAAGGATTTCAGGGAGCGGATCAGAATTAATGAAAAAAAAATATCTGAAGAAAAAGTAATTGATTTCGTAAAGGACCATATCAAACCATTTGAAAAAATCAAACCCTCCTTTTTTGAATATACTTTTGGGATGGCAGCTCAATATTTTGCTGAAGGGAAAGTTGATATTGCTGTGATGGAAACAGGAATGGGAGGGAGGTTAGACTCCACCAATGTGGTAAAATCAATTCTTTCTGTTATTACGAACATTGGATTTGATCATACGCAGTTCCTCGGCGATACTTTGGAGAAAATTGCCAAAGAGAAAGCAGGAATTATCAAGCCGGGAATCCCGGTGATTATTGGTGAGACTCAAAAGGATATCGTGAAAGTTTTTCAGGATAAGGCCGCAGCATGTGGTTCGGAAATATCTTTTGCCGACCAGGATTATAAAGCCCAAAATATTAGTCTTTCCAAAGAAGAATATCCTGAAATTCAATTGGATATTTATCGCAAAAACGATCCTTATTTGAAAAACCTTCGTGCCGGTATCGGAGGGACTTACCAGGTTAAAAATATTGTAACTGCTTTAAAAACCATTAATATTTTAAATGATGCAGGTTATCCGGTAACTATCGAGAATATAAGGAACGGTTTTGAAGAGGTAATAAAAAATACCGGACTTCAGGGCAGGTGGCAAATCCTTAAGAAAAAGCCCCTTGTAATTTGTGATACCGGCCACAACATTGATGGGATCAGCGAGGTAGTTAATCAAATAAAGTCAACATCATATAATAATCTCCATTTTGTGTTAGGAATGGTGAATGACAAAGAAGTGGAGCCGGTATTGGAAAAATTGCCACGATCAGCAACCTATTATTTCTGCAAAGCAAATATTCCACGTGGATTGGATCAGGAAATACTGAGAAAGGAAGCTTTTGAAAAAGGTCTTATGGGAGAGTGCTACAATTCCGTACAGGAAGCTTATTTGGCAGCATTGGAAAGTGCTGAAGAAAATGATCTGGTTTTCATCGGGGGCAGTACTTATGTGGTTGCCGAAGTTTTGTAATTTTTAATTAATTGGAAGGAGGAAATTATAAAGACTTAAAACTTTTGTAATTCTACGATTAGTATCATTCTACTCTATACCATCATAATGTTTAATCATTTGGAATTGCAATTATATCAATGGTTCCATATTGATGGACATGTTTCTTGTAATTGGCTAATGTTATCTCTTTGCCTTTAATTGTCAGTAATTTATAATTAACATTTTCAAAAAAATCTGAATACTCCTCAAAATTAATTCCTCTTTCATCCATTACATATATACCTAATTCAAATATTATTTGAGGTTTGAAGTTATGAATGGATTCTTTAGCTCCATTTAAAACATCCAGTTCATGTCCATCAGTATCAATTTTAATAAAATCCAGTTTATTAATTTGATTTTGTTCGCAATAATCATCAATTGTTATGGATGGAATATTTAATGTTTCCTGTAAAACTCCACCATGTATTTTATGTTTGTTTTGTGAACCTGTGACCGGCCAACTGCTATAGGCATCAATATTTGCAGATTTTTTACTGGAAGATGATACAAACATGTGATTAATAGTTATTTTAGATTTTAGATCAGGATTAAGTTCAATGTTTCTGTGAAATTTTTTAAGTGCGTAATCAGTTGGCTCAAATGAATGAACATGACCATCCTTGACTTTTGAAGTAAATAATAAAGTCATTAATCCAAAATTCGCACCTACATCGAAAACTACATTATTTTCTTGCAATTTAATATATTTATTTTCATAAACATGTTTTTGGAAACTACCAAAAATAAAAAGATGTAAATCAATTCCTTCCCGCAAATCAACCTCGAATTTAATACCATTTCTAATAATTATTTGAATGTCATTTTTGTAAAATAACTTCGTGATTAAATATAGAACTTTTGCAATGAATAGCTTAATTCGGGTTATTTTAATATTTAAAAACATAATTATAGAATAAATTTAATTGAATACAAAAATAGTTTTTAAATCAAAGGATGTTGAAAAATTAACTAAGCACATTAAAAATTATTAATTTCGCCGCTTATTAATCGTGACAGATACATGACCGGTAAAGATATTTTACACAACTATTTTGATAACCTCGCTTCGAATCGTGATAAATGGAAAAAAAGAAATCGTTTTTATCATAAAATCCTTGAAAAGCATTTTTCATTCATCATCCCTGAAGGTGCGAAAGTAATTGAGCTGGGATGCGGTACCGGCGATCTCTTGAATTCGGTTAAACCCGCATTAGGAGTTGGGGTAGACTTTTCAGAAAAGATGCTTGAAATTGCGAGGCAAAAGCACCCAAGCCTTCAATTTGTGCATGCCGATGTAACTGATTTCTCAACAGATACAACATTTGATTATGTGATCATCTCCGATTTGCTTAGTTCCCTTTGGGATATCCAGGCTGTTCTACATAATTTGAGGAATTTTGTCACACCCCGGACTAAGGTTGTTATTTCAGCATACAACTATATGTGGGAGCAAACATTGAAATTTAGCGAATTTATCGGGATCAAAGCCAAACTGCCCTTACAAAGCTGGCTGTCGATTAAAGATATCGAGAACTTATTGGAACTGGAAGACTTTGAGATCATCAAGGTTGAGCGAAAGCTATTATTCCCAAAATATATTCCCCTCATCAACTTTATCTTTAATGTGTTCCTTGCAAATCTCCCGGGAATTAACCGTTTAAATCTGGTCAATTTCATTTCGGCAAGGCAAAGAATTCAGGCAGAAAAGGATTATTCTGTTTCAATTGTAGTACCTGCCCGAAACGAAAAGGGAAATATAGAAAATGCCATAAAAAAAACGCCGGTCTTTGGATTGCACCAGGAGTTTATTTTTATCGAGGGAAATTCGCAGGATAACACTTATGAGGAGATGCTGATGGTGCAGAAAGCCTATCCCGACAAGGATATAAAAGTGATGAAACAGAGTGGAAAAGGAAAGGGGAATGCAGTGAGGGAAGCTTTTGATGCTGCCACCTCTGACATTTTAATGATCCTTGATGCTGATCTTACAACACCACCGGAGGACATGCATAAGTTTTATTATGCACTATCGCATAATCATGGTGAATTCATCAACGGTTGCAGGCTGGTGTATCCCATGGACAAACAGGCCATGCGTTTTCTGAATTACCTTGGAAATAAGTTTTTCGGATGGTTTTTTTCATATTTGTTGGGTCAGCGGATAAAAGATACATTGTGCGGTACCAAGGTCTTATTTAAAAAGGACTATGAACTGATCAAGGCAAACCGGAAATATTTTGGTGATTTTGACCCTTTTGGTGATTTTGACCTGTTGTTCGGCGCTGCAAAACTGAACCTCAAAATTTCCGAAGTGATTGTACGTTATCGCGACCGGGAGTATGGTTCTACCCAGATCAGCAGGTTCAGGCATGGTTTGTTACTGATAAGAATGAGTTTATTTGCAGCACGAAAAATAAAATTTAAAGCATAACTATTTGTGATATGAACATTAATTTCCAGAATAATAAAGGTTTTATTTACATTATTCCTTTAGTTTACATATTGTGGAGTATATTTTTGTTGCACATTAATGGCCCCTTTTATTTAACCCGAATAGATCCTGAATTTCCCTATTTGATGAATGGATTAAATTGTGCCCGGCTTGATTTTAGCAGAATTGGACTTGTTGAACATCCGGGTACTCCGTTCCATATTTTCACCGGTATTTTTATTCGAATTATTTATTGGATTTTTGGCCAGGGTACTATTGTCGAAGATGTAATTTTACGCCCTGAGATGTACTTAACAGGTTCATCTTTTATCCTCGCTTTAATTACCTCACTAATCCTTTTTTGGTACGGTAGAATGGCGCTAAAATATAATTTAAATATATTGGCAGCTATTTTATTACAATCAACAGTTTTTATCAATTTAATTCTGATTGATCTTCCCCGAAGATATATTCCTGATCGGATGCTTTTTATATATGTGCTGATTTTTATTGGATTATGTTTGAAGTATTTGTATCAGAAAGATTATAATGGTAAAAAGTTTGCCTTTCATTCGGGCATTTTAATGGGGATTGGTTTTGTAACTAAATTTCACTTCTTACCGATTCTTATTCTACCATTTATTATAGTGAGTAGCTTTAAAGAAAAGCTTATTTATATAGGTACTTTTATTATATCTTGTTTTATATCCTTTTTGCCAATATTAGATAAGTTTTCACATTTCAGAAATTTTATTGTTGGAATTTTTACACATGATGGCTTATATGGTGGAGGGTCGGAACAGGTTTTTAATATGCAAACATATTGGATGAATTTATTTGATATATTTCAGCAAAACGTTCCGTTTTCTATTATTCTTATCATCGCAGTGGTGCTTGTGTGTTATATGGTTATAAAAAGAAATATAAGAAAAACACACAAAAAGGAGTTTGTTATTCTCATCGCAATAATATTGGCATCATCTATAGGTGCTTTAATGATCGCCAAGCATTATAAAAATTATTATGTGATACCCCTCGTAAGCCTTTCAGCTTTTGCTTTTCTGGTAATACTAAAGATAAGCCGCGATATTTTTAAGTTCAGGTATTTGAACCTTATTTTTGGTTTACTGCTGATTGTGATGGTAATATTACCTGTCTCTAAGTTGTACACGGTTTATGCCGGTAACAAGATCAAAAACCATCAAAACTTTATAACAGCAAATTATATCAAATATCATGTTCCTACGAGTGACTATTTCTTTATTGAACCCACCTGGATGTCAGGCCCAATGGTAACCAACGGGCTGGTGTATGGAATGAGCTATGTGAACCACCACAATTTTTACTATAACGATTTTGAAAAGTATTACCCGCATATTATAACCTGGGAAGGAAAAACCAAGCCTGTCTCTTTTTTCAGGATGTTGCCTGCAGATAATGAATCTATCTTTAAGAGCGGCAAAAGTATCTATGTGCTTTCAACTCCGGGACGGTATGCCCATGTATTGTGTAACTATATTGACAGTTGTGCAACTCATTATGAAGTAGAGTTGCTGCAGGACACGGTTTTTACCAATAGCGTAAAAAAGGAGTTTGTTATACGGTTCAAGCACAATGATACCTGGAATACAAAAGTGAACAGTAATTGCGGTTTTGAAAAAGTTATCAATAACCAGGTTTATACAGATGATGAGCAGTTTGCCCTGACCGGATCATTCTCACTTACTGAGGAAGAAATTTGCAATGGATTAAATTCCCTGAAATTGAATAAGAGTAATCCCAGGAGTCCTGCTTTTGTAGTTCAGGAATTACAGGAAGGGGATTACATAGAATTAACCGTTAAAAGAAGGGGATCAAGCCTAAACCCAAAAGGAAACCTTTATATAGAAATTAATTCTCCGGATACTTCAAATATAATTCTCGCTAAAGGAAAATACCTTACCCGTATTAGTGACAAATGGGAGATTATGCGTGTAAGTGCTGAAGTTGGACAATTACCTGCGGACGCTACTATCCATTGTTACTATCAATATCCTGGTGATAAAGCAGAGCATATTGATGATTTGAGTTTGAGGTATTGTAGCCCAAATTAAAACAATGAAGGTTATGAACTAAAAAATTAAGTATAACAAACGCATTATTGGAATTTTAAAATAATGAGTTTAACAATACTACGATTATATAACATAACAATATTATGCCAGAGTATTTTTTATTGTTGATTAAACCCACACAAAAGTATAAACACTATTCCATTCAAACAGAACTTGCAAAATCATTAGGAAAAAAGGCTACAAATACATCACTTGCATTACCACTGATTGCTGCTTTAACACCTGAGAAATATAAAATAAAAATCGCCGATGAGGATATTGAATCGGTTTTTATAGAAGACACGCCTGATATTGTTGGGATAACCACTACAACCCCTATTGCTAACCGAGCTTTTGAAATTGCTGACGAATACAGAAAACGTGGTAGTAAAGTAATTTTAGGAGGGCCTTATGCAAGTTTTAATTATAATGAGGCCATAGAACATGCTGATGCAATTGTTATTGGCGAAGCTGAGAATCAGTGGGAACAGGTATTATCAGATTTCGAATCGGGTAATCTGAAAAATAAATACACCTCTTATGAAAAGCCCGAATTTAAGAAAATGCATCTTCCACGTTGGGATTTGATCGACACGTCAACTATTCTTTCATTAACTGTACAGGCAAGCCGCGGATGCCCTTTTAGTTGTGAATTTTGCATTGCAACCGAGTTTTTGGGTAGGAGAATGCGCTTCAGGGATATTGATGATGTAGTAAATGAAATAAAAGCTTTACCTGTTAAGAATTTCTTCTTTGCAGATGATAACCTGACTATAAATAAAAAATATGCTCTTAAATTGCTAAGGAAGATGAAAGGACTTGATGTTACCTGGTTGTGCCAGTCTAGCATTGACGTGGCCGATGATCCGGAGCTGTTAAAAGCAATGTACGATGCCGGTTGCCGATTCGTTTTAGTTGGATTTGAATCCTTAAATTCCAATAGCATCAAAGAGACAAATAAAAAACAGAACTTAAAGATTAATTATAAAAATCAGATTAAACGAATACACAATGCAGGTATTTATGTTTATGGTTCATTTATAGTAGGTTTTGATAATGATGAACTTGATGAGTTAGAGAATATACATAATTTTGTGAACGAAGCTAACATTCCTGTGTTTATGCTTAGTATGCTAACAGCTGCCTTTGGAACAAAACTTTATGACAGATTGAGTAAAGAAGGCCGTATCTACAATTTTAACACTGAGTTAACAAGTGGTATCTTCCCAATGATGCACTACAATAATTTTTCACAAACCGATCTTTATACAAGATATCTCGAAACACTGCAAGAAGCATATTCATTTAAAGAAATGTATCATCGGACCTACAACTTATTTAAAGATGGAAAGTTTAATAAAAAACGAGTAGATGCAGGTGTTTCTTTCTTGCTAAAGCTAAAGACTATGTTTCAGTTGATTAGGCGTTTCAAATTTGCTAAAGACCCCTATAAAAGGAAAATGTTTAATGATTTTTTTGCCTTAGCGAGACAAGGAAAATTGGCCATGTCTGAAATGATTTCAATGGCTTTGATGCTTGAGGGAGTGAATAAGAATATTAATAAAATGGCGAAGAATAAGCAAGGTTTCCTTGAGATAATAGCTGAAAATGATAAAGGAAGTTGGAAAGATATGAACCTCTGCTCTCCGGGATATCATATCCCGAAATAAAATACCATCCGGATTTCAAATCCGGATGAGCAGTGGTTATTATTCGATGACAAAGTATTTCTGATTTCTATGTATCTTTGAAAAAAATTTAATGACAAACAGAACTGAAATATTAAACTATTTAATTAGGAATAAGAATTTCCTGAAAAAAAAGTACCATCTAACTAAGATCGGGCTTTTTGGTTCATTTGCCAGAGGCGATGAAAATGAAAGTAGTGATATTGATATTATTGTTGAATTTGAAGAAGGAACGGAAAATCTTTTTGAAATTAAGCAGGAATTGAAAAAATATCTGAAAAGTAAATTCAATCTTAATATTGACATTTGCCGTGAACGATACATTAAACCTCATTTTAAAAAAGAAATTCTAAACGAGACCATTTATGCTTAAAAAGGATCAACTTGCTTTAATTTCGATTCACGAAGCATTAATAAAGATTCTTCCAACAACATGAGTATTTTTTGAATTTATTATTTGTAACCAACTGAAATGTCCTCATCCTCTTCGATAAATGAAATCTGGATGTGCAGCCCCCCTTAAAAATTTGGGATATTGTAAGTTCAATTAGTAAATGTAACCCATTAAAAATAAAATCATACCTTTGCCGCTAATTCAGATTTGAAAATTTGCGCAATTATTAACTAATTCCCCACTTTCAATTAGTTCGTCACTGCTCATCTTTTTAAATCCTATTATTAAACAATTTAAATTTTAAAATTATGAATATTTATGTAGGTAACCTTGATTTCAAAGTGGATGAGTCCGATTTGGAAAAAGTCTTTCAAGAGCATGGAAATGTAGGTTCTGTGAAAATTATTACTGATAAATTCAGTGGCAGAAGTAAAGGCTTTGGTTTTATTACTATGGATAACGATGACGAAGGAAACAAAGCAATTAAGGAGCTTAATGGAACCACCTTAAAGGATAGGGAAATTGTTGTTAATGAAGCAAGACCCAGAAGAAACGACTATTAATTATGCCGAAAGGAAAAGTAAAATGGTATGATGAAGTCAAAGGGTTTGGATTTATAATATCAGAAAACGGTGATGATATATTTGTTCACCGCTCTAGCTTGATTAGTCCGTTTAGTGGACTTCAGTCGGATCAGGAGGTTGTTTTCGAGAGTAAGCAGGGCGATAAGGGCCTTGTTGCTATTAATGTGGAAGCGGTAGATTAAATCAGTTTAATTGAAGTATTTTAATATTGAAGATTTTTAAATACCTGTTTCCTGCATTCAGAGAGAAACAGGTATTTGTATTTTTTAGTAAGTGCTTGCAGCGGTTGCAACCGGTTTGCACAGGTTGATTGAATTCAGAAGTTATGAAGATTTCTGTTGTATTTTGATAATGAATGCTGTAAGGCTAAATAAAATAATTAAAACAAATTTTAGTTATTAGTTAAATTAATAAAGTTTATTTAAATTTATGAGTAGATCACAAGAATCATTTAACAAAAAGGACGTAAGAAACAAAAAAGAGAAAAAAAGAAAAGAAAAAGAGAAAAAGAGATTGGCCAGAAAAGAGAACAAGGAAGCAGGCTCTTCGGATGACATGATTGCTTATGTAGATGAATATGGCCGGATAACTTCTACTCCCCCTGATCCCAGTGAAAAAGAGGATATTGAATTAGAAGATATTGAAATTGGGGTACCATCTCAAGATCAAACACAAAGCGAAGATAAAACCAGAAAGGGTATAGTCTCATTCTTCAATGATTCGAAAGGTTATGGATTTATCAGGGATTCAGAAACAAAGCAAACTGTATTTGTTCATGTCAACAATTTACTTGACGATATAAAGGAGGGCAATGTTGTCAGCTTTGAATTGGTTAAAGGACCCAAAGGACCTGCCGCAAACCAGGTAAAACTTGTTAAATAAAGTAGGTAAATAGTATAAAATTTACAAAAGCTAAAAAGCGCTTATCTGATCATTTCCTTTGCTTTATCAAATGCCTTTTGCAACCCACCTGGATTTTTACCACCGGCTGTTGCAAAATGAGGCTGGCCACCACCACCACCATTAATTTCTTTGGCAATCTCCCGGATAATATTACCGGCATTTAATCCTTTTTCTTTTACCAGGGAATCAGAAATTTTAATGGTCAGTCCTGCTTTTCCGTCTATGGCAGAACCCAATACCAGGAATAAATTTTCAACTTCTTTGTCCATTTTAAAGGCAAAGTCCCTGATGGTGTTATTGTCAAGATCCACTTTTACAGCGAGAAAATTAATATTTCCTATTTTCTCGATTTGCTTTAGCAAGTCACTTTTTAAGTTTTGTGCTTTATCACCCTGCAAAGATTCGATCTGCTTTTGTAATTGAGTATTATGGTCAATCAGTGATTGAGCACATTTTACCACATCTTTCTGGTTTTTAAAAATAGATTTTAATTCATTCACTATCCCAACCTGTTCATTGATGAATTGTTCAGCTTTTTCTGAGGTAATTGCTTCGATTCTCCTTATACCTGCCGCAATGGCGCCTTCGGAGATGATTTTGAAAAAACCGATCTGCCCTGTAGTCGCAACATGGGTTCCGCCACATAACTCAACCGAATACTTTTCATCAAAGGTGATCACCCTCACTGTATCATCATACTTCTCACCAAACAATGCCATCGCCCCCATCTTTAGTGCATCGGCCATAGGAACATTACGTTTTTCATTAATGGGGATATTTTCCCTTATTTTTTCGTTGACCAGTTTTTCGATTTGTGTTAATTCGTCATCCGAAAGTTTTGAATAATGCGAAAAATCAAAACGGAGGTGGTTTTCATCCACAAGCGATCCTTTTTGTTCAACATGATCTCCCAGAATCTTTCGGAGCGCTGCATGCATCAAGTGAGTTGCCGTATGATTGTTAACCGTATTCAATCTTTTTTGTGAATTAACAGTTACTTTAAACTTTCCATTTATATCTTCCGGAAGTTTTTTAGTGATATGAACGATCAATTCATTTTCTTTTTGAACATCTTCAACCTGTATCTTTTGATCTCCTTTTGTCAGTAATCCTTTATCTCCAACCTGTCCACCAGACTCGGCATAAAAGGGTGTTTTGTCTAAAACGATCTGATAGAATTCCTTGTTCTTTTCAATTATTTTCCTGTAACGGATGATCTCTGCTTCTGTTTCGAGGTGTTCATATCCCACAAAATCAGTAGTGTTCAAGTTATCGTTTAGTATTTTCCAATCTTCCATATCCTTATGGGCGGCTTGTCTGGATCGGTTCTTTTGCGCTTCCAATCCTTTGTTGAATCCTTCCATATCCACTTCCCAACCTTTTTCCTTTGCCATTAGCCGGGTTAGATCAACAGGGAAGCCATAAGTGTCAAAGAGTTCAAAAGCAAAGACACCATCAATTTTATTACTTTCAGGATTTACTTTAAGATATTGCTCAAATTTTTTTATTCCAAGAGACAGGGTTCTTAGAAAAGCAATTTCTTCTTCAGTAATTACTTTCCTGATCAAATCTTTTTGAGATTTTATCTCAGGATATACATCACCCATTTGCTTCACCATTATCGGGACAAGGTCATTGATAAATGGTTCATGTAAGTCAAGAAAAGTATAACCATACCTTACAGCCCGTCTTAAAATTCGCCTGATCACATATCCCGCTTTAATGTTGGAAGGGAGCTGTCCATCAGCAATAGCAAATACTACAGCCCTGAGATGATCGGCAATTACCCTCATGGCAATATCTGTATCTTCCTTCTCGCCATATTTGATGCCTGAAATCTTGCTGATGGTTTGAATTATATTTTGAAAAATATCGGTATTATAATTTGATTTAACACCTTGCAAAACCATTGACAATCTTTCAAAGCCCATTCCGGTATCTACATGTTTGGCGGGCAACTGTTCAAGGGTTCCATTAATTTTTCTGTTAAATTCAATAAAAACAAGGTTCCATATTTCGATCACTTCCGGATGGTCTTTATTCACCAACTCGCTTCCATTGATCTTCTTCTTATCTTCTTTGTCCCTGATATCAATGTGTATCTCAGAGCATGGGCCACAAGGGCCGTTGTCACCCATCTCCCAGAAATTATCTTTTTTAGAACCGTACAATATCCTGTCTTCGGGAATAATATTTTTCCAGTATTTATACGCTTCCGAATCCTCAGACATTCCATCGCTTTTATCTCCACCAAATACAGTAATATAAAAGTTTTCTTTATTGATCTTATAAACCTCTGTTAAAAGCTCCCAAGCCCATTCAATGGCTTCTTTTTTGAAATACCCACCTGTCGGATCTGCAGGATCGCCAAACGACCAGTTCCCCAGCATTTCAAACATGGTATGATGATAGGTGTCATGCCCTACCTCTTCCAGGTCGTTGTGCTTTCCTGAAACTCTAAGGCATTTCTGTGTATTGGCTACCCTGCAATCAGTCGGTTTGGAGATTCCGAGAAATATATTTTTGAATTGGTTCATACCTGCGTTGGTGAACATTAGCGTTGGGTCGTTTTTTATCACCATTGGTGCCGAAGGAACGATGGTATGTTTTTTCGATTCAAAGAAGTTAAAAAATGTCTGCCGAACATTATTAGAATCCATTGTTTTTAAATAATATTAACAATTATCAGTTGATTACTCAACTTTTAAAAGATTGCAAAATTAATTTAATTACTTAACTTTGCCGCCGTAATTACACAATAATTTTGAAACTTCCGGGTTACTTTTTGCATATAATAGGTACATGCCGAAGATAAAGTATAAATTCAATAAGCGATCACTTCAGTTTGAAGAAGTAAAAGCCACCATTAAAACCAGGATACTGAAAGCCCTTTCGGTAATTGCCACAGGTAGTGTGTTTGCTTCGATTGTTATATTCCTTGCCTATACTTTCCTCGATTCCCCCAAGGAGAAAATGTTGAAGCGTGAAATCGCCCAGTATGAAATGCAATTTCAGTTTATTGATGAACGTATCCAACAATATGATGCTGTATTAACAGACCTGGCAGATAGGGATGACAATATATACCGTGTGATCTTTGAGGCGGAACCTGTCAGTAATGCGGTTAGAAAAGCCGGATTTGGGGGAACAGACAGGTATTCAAAACTGGAAGGCTATAAAAATTCAGATATAATCATCGAATCAGTTAAGAAACTTGACCGCATTCACAGCCAGTTGGTAGTACAATCAAAATCGTTTGATGAGGTTTATGAATTGGCTAAGAATAAAGCAGATATGCTGGCGTGTATTCCGGCCATTCAACCTGTCAGCAATAAGGACTTGAAGCGCCTTTCCTCGTACTATGGATACAGGACTGATCCAATTTATAAAGTCAGGAAATTCCACCCCGGTATTGATTTTTCAGCGCCAACAGGAACTGAGATTTACTCAACCGGCGATGGAGTTGTAAAGCAAGTCACCCGTTCGAGAAGGGGTTACGGAAACCGTATTATTATTGATCACGGATTTGGTTATGAAACCATGTATGCACATATTCATGAATTCAAAGTGAGAAAAGGGCAAAAAGTGAAGAGGGGTCAATTGATAGCTACTGTGGGAAATACTGGAAAATCTACGGCACCACACCTTCATTATGAGATCAGGAAAAACGATAAAAAGGTAAATCCGATTTATTACTTTTTTAATGATCTTTCTCCAGAGGAATACGAAACCGTACTTGAATTATCAACCCGTCCTACTCAATCGCTGGACTAACCGATGCCTGCACAGAAAATACCACCGGGCAAACTATTCTATTCAATTGGTGAAGTGGCTGAAATGTTTGATGTGAATACTTCCTTGATCCGTTTTTGGGAAAAGGAATTTGAAATTATAAAGCCGAAGAAAAATAAAAAAGGAAACCGTTTGTTTACCCAGGATGACGTTGACAACTTCCATATTATTTACCATTTGGTGAAAGAAAGGGGCTTTACGCTTCAAGGAGCAAAATCGAAATTAAAAGAAAACAAGCAAGATACAGTTGACAATATAGAGGTGGTAAAGTCCCTAAAAAACCTGAGAAGTTTTCTGCTTGAAATTAAAGAGTCACTTTAGAAATATCTTCCACTTACCAAAAATTCCTGGACATATTCTTCAATTCCCTGCTCAAGACTATAAAATTCATCATCATAACCTATACCCCGAAGTTTATCCATTTTAGCCTCTGTGAAATACTGGTATTTATCACGGATATCAATTGGTGTATCAATAAATTCAATAGAAGGCTGTAAATCCAGGGATTTAAATGTAGCTTTAACAAGATCTGAAAATGTCCTTGCTTTCCCTGTTCCTAAGTTATAGATGCCCGCATTTTTTTGCTTATTCATCAGGAAATAGATTACATTCACAACATCCTTTACATAAATAAAATCCCTGAGTTGTTTGCCATCTTCAAAATTCGGGTTGTGTGAGCGGAAAAGTTTAACCATCCCGGTTTGCTTAATTTGATGATAAGCGTGAAGAATAACAGATGCCATCCTGTCTTTGTGATATTCATTGGGTCCGTACACATTGAAAAACTTCAATCCGGTCCAGTAGGGGGGATGTTGCTTTTGTTTAAGTACCCATTTGTCAAAGTCATTTTTCGATTCTCCATAAGGATTTAATGGTTTCAGATCTTTTATGATCGAATGATCGTCCGTGTAACCCAATTCTCCCAATCCATAAGTAGCAGCAGAAGATGCGTATACCAAAGGAATCTTATACCTGGTACATGCACTCCAGACAGATTTTGAATAATTCAGGTTTAACTTATTGAAAACTTCCACATTGAATTCTGTTGTATCGGTCCGGGCGCCGATATGAAAGATAAATTCAATATTCTTGTGGTTTTTATCCATCCAATGAAAGAAGTTTTCACGGTCAACTTTCTCAGCAAAAACTTTGTGTTCAATATTTCTATTCTTTTCAGGGTTGGAAAAATCATCAACCAAAATAATATCTTTATATCCTTTGTTATTTAGTTTATTAACCAAACAACTCCCGATAAATCCTGCTGCTCCTGTAACTATGATCATAATTTATATTTTAATTATACAAAGATATAACCTGTGTGCGCAAATTGCAAGTCAATAAAAAAGAAAGCCCCCGTTTTATATTAAAACGGGGGTTGCCATTTACATGTTTGGTTTCTAGTTAATAAAAACCTTTTCCGATCTAATTAATTCTTCGCTAATTACTTTTACAATGTAATAGCCTTTATTACCATAAATCGGAAACTTGTTTAAATGCACAGGTGAGAGGGGTTCCTTTAAAACGGGTTTGCCAAGCATATCATAAACCATAACTGTGGCAGGTGTATCCTGCATGTAACTTACATAAACATCTTTGCCGGAAGAATAGATATTGACAATTTCATCATCAGTATCACTATCGTTTTTATATACCGGCTCATTTGAATACACAAAGTGAAGTACAAACCTGTCATTATAAGTACCTTCGGTAAGTTTGACTTTATACTCAGGATATTTATTAAGATTAATCATTTCCTTACTATTAAGTTTATCCTCAAGGTAAACCTGAACATCGGCCTGTGATGTTCCTTCACTCTTAAATACCAATGTATAATATTCGGTGGCCCCAACTTTTATTCCCATAGGAACTGATTTTGTAATTTTCGGACTTTGCAATAAATTTACTGACAGTTCCTCATAATCATTAGTAAGTGTAATGCCTGTTGCATCTCCTTTACTTCGAGTATAAATTTGTGGAGCTTCTTCAATCCCAAACATTTTGTGTGCATCAAATTCTGAATCAAACTGGCTGGTTGCGCCCTCAAAGAACCCCACTTTGGTTTCATCAGTATATCCATTACCGGTCAGTAGCAAAGTGAAAATATTGGCAATGATTTCAGAGTTTTTATAGAACGATTGTGAACTATGTTTCCTCTGATTGTTTGGAATGGTAATAGAAGGGCTTGCCGTATTTGCTTTTATCCAAAATCCCTGTGTTGACGGAATGTCGCCACTTGATAACGTGCTACCTGCTGATCCAAGATTGTAATTCCATGTTTTATACTGTGTGCCATCATACATGTAAATAGTAGCATCAACACTGGTTTTTGTCCATGATGAATTCCACTCCAGTGCCGAAGGATATGGATTCCCAAGTTCGTTCCATCCGTCACCCTTGTTGCTTCCTGCATTATAAGACAATGTTGGCGAATAATTGCCTGTATTTAGTAAACCTGAAAATGTAACATCAGTAGGGCCTACTGTTAATCCGCCAACACCACTTGATGACCAAAGATGGTATCCTTTGGTTACAACCAGATTTTCGGTTGTAGATGAAATATATGCCCATGAACTGTCCGGTTCATTCCATTTATAAAGGTAGCAATTTAGATAAACGCCTGACTGGGCAGCCGAAACTGGAGATGATACCATATGCCACTGATCCTGTGTAATGTGTTGTTGAACCTGGGCATATGCTCCGGTGACAGTACCATTGGTAATAAGTGATGCCATTCCTGATGAGGAAGCTTTTACTACAAGGGAATCTGATAAAGTTAAGTTGCCATCAACTGTAATGAATGAATTATCCGGGATTGTCACTTCGTAAGTTCCTGTACCACTAAGATCAATATTTACATGCCCAAAGGTTGTACGATCAGCTGTGGTACTTTTTAGGGTCAAATCACCGCTTCCACTGAATTTAATGTAATTGGTGGAAGATCCTGTTATATAGCCTCCATTGTTCTCAATTCCTTGCGAAAATCCCGTCAATGCCAATCCGATGAGGAATAAGATCAGGTAGAAGACTATGATTGCTGTTGTTTTCATTATTTCTTTGTTTTTAAAGTTCATACTACTTTAAATTAGCTTGACTTATGAATTGAGCAATATACTTGTGTTGGAGGTCCACCGGCGCCATTTTGCTCAATAACCCTTAAGGGTAGTCCATTACCCCACAAATCCTGCCATGCAAATATTGCAACCCAATCTCCTGAATTTAATTGAACAACATCGCTGACATTAGGTGCAAGATTATTTCTTAAATCATTCCATCCTCCCATTGGAGCATTGTCAGCGCCTTGAAGTTTATTACCCTGAGCATACATATTCCATGTCTGTCCCTGATCTGTACTTACATATATTGCAATTGAAACATATCCCGGATAATTGGGAAAATGGATTGGCTCTTCATATTCATAATTATCTAGAATGAAATCAATTCTGGAATTAACCTGGTAATAACCATCTTCAGTAACTTGAAAATATGATGGTCCTGCATTTGCTGCCGGGGCGAGGTTCCATTCAACATGTTCATCGTAGGAAAGCATATCAAAATTAACCATTGTCCATATTGCATTTGGGATAATTTGTCCATATCCAAAGAATGGGTCAAAATCAGGATTTGGTTGCTGAAATACTCTGGCTCTGCTTTGATGGTTGAAATCAATGATACCTGGTTGTGCATTTTCATTGTGAATTTCCATCATGGTAAAAGGATCAAGATAGTTTAGAGGAGGAGTTACCATATTGCCATCACAAATTTTGTAGTTATTGTTCATAAGACCTGTTAAGTCCTGAACAAGACCTACAGCATAGTTGCGTCCGGGGATACCATATCCAACAGAAGCATTCCCAGCACCGGGCTGGTCGATAAAGAACTGTGGCAAGGGATTCGCAAAATTGTCAAACAAATGTACATTGGTGGCAGGAGCCAAAGCCATTGGTACACCAATACCAACAAAACCACCATTTAAGTAGGAATTACCATTTGCCAACAAACGGATTCCGGCATTTCCACCAAAGTAAAGTTGCATAATACCATTGGCACCGCCATTATCATTAATATCACCAAGCATTAAATTTCCCACACCTGTATAATCCCATATCTCTAGCTGACCATCAATTCTGGAATTTGAAATTAATCCGGGGCCTGCCTGATGTACGTAAAATTTATAACCGAAAGGATTGGCATTTGTACCTATTACGGCATTATCAGTGAGGTTGGTCATATAGGTATTTGTTCCTGTACGCGACCAAAGGTTACCGTATGAAAGTTCAGTCCAACTTGGACTTGCAGAAGAACCAGCATTGTAATAAAAGCTGTTGGAAGAAGTACTGTAATAAAATAATCCATTTGCAGGATTTGAAGGGTTACTTGATAACCTGGGAACCAGCATACCAAGTGAAGTAGAGTAAACATCCAATACTGCAGAAGCATCTGCTGTATGTGATACATCGCTAATAGCAATGTTTTGCGCATGTGTCATTCCTGTTACGAGGAAGAATGCGATTACGACTGTTAATAAGTTTAAGTTTTTCATAAGATAAAATTTTAAGATTAATAGTTTCATTTTTTTATTTTTTAAATTAATTGACCTTACGAAATTACCACCTGGGAAAGGCGAAAACAAGGATGATTTAGTTAACGGCAGATGTGAATGAGGGAAAGGAGAAAATGAATTATTTAGTGGTGGGTTATATTTGGTTTTTTAGATATGATAATACTCAAATTAAGCGTTATAATTGAAGTAGATGTAGGGAATTAATGGGGTTATATTATAATCCGGTTTTTAAAGTTAAGAATGGGGTTTTAATAAATGAATGAGTTACATTAACGAATAACAAATAACAAATAACATTTAACTAATAACCAATCATTCAATTTTGCTACCTGCCCCTGCATTTGGTTTCCAGTAATCGTCGAGGTCTATCATATCTACCTCACCATCACGGTTAAAGTCACCAAAATAATATCCTGTACTTCCAAACTGTACAAGCCATACTTCATTTTTGTCTACGTTATCTACTTGTCCGTCATGATTACCATCACCGCTGATCATGCCCCAAACACCTGTAGCGATTTCCTTATGTGCTGTTGCCCCACCATAAACCTGATCAGGGCCGGATGTAAAATCATAACTAAACGTAAATGATTTGGCTTGGGACATCTCACTCGAAGTGCGTTCTCCAACATGACCGGGAGAGTATACAACCCCGTGCATTTTGTCAACATCTTTTGTTCCGGACAAAATAATGCTGAATCTGGGATTGCTTGATCCATCATCATCTACAATAGTTCCATCTTTTAGAAGAAATAAAGCTTGCCGGTCAAATCTTTTTTTAGCAGTAGCCGTGGAAGAATCCCCCGTTGTTTTTCTTAACTCAACCAGTATCCAGTCCACCAAATCTACATTTGGAATGGATGCAACTGATTCAGTGCCATCATAATTCCATGGAGGTTGATTAAAGGGTTGTGATAGCGGCAAGTAGCCATTAGAGTTGAGTGTGGTATTTAAATTTGTTCCGTTATAAGGACCTTCAATATAAACTTTCAAATCTAAATAATGAGTTGGTGCTTCAATGAACTTGCTTCCTCCGGTATTAGAACCGCCTATAACTGATCCGGAATTTGAACTGGTAAAGAACTCACCCGGATAACCTTTAAACTTCAAATCAGCATCATCAATCAAAAAATTATATTTGAATAAATGACGCCCTGCCGTTACAGCAATACTATCAGGGAAAAGTGGATCAATCAGAGCAGAAGTAAATGAGCCTTTGTTAAAAGGTATATCCGTAAAAAAGTAATTCAAACCACCGTTGTCTGACCTGGCAAAAACAAGATCAGAAGATAAATACAATATATCAATGTTAAAAGGGTCAATATCGATATCGAAAATGGGAAGTGGCGGACTTCCTGAGAAAACAGGGGCATCATTGATTTTATTCCAGGTATCTCCAAAATCAATCGAAGACCAAAGTGCTCCCGGAATAATTTGACCGGATTCATCTTTATAACCGGTACCAGAATATATGATTGTAACAGGGCCATTTTCACCAACAGCTACACAATTACCCATTTGGAATTCTTCTGGGAAATAAGGTGTGACCAGGTTCCAGTTTAAACCTCCATCCAGAGAACGCCATATATTTCCGATGGGTTGAGCAGGCAAGGGTGTTAAATGTTTATGTTTTAATCCTGTAACAGCTAAAACAATGGTAGAATTTACAAATACAATATCTGATACATATGGGTCAAGATGTGCATTTGTATTCCAGTTTGGCGGGATAACATAATTAAAATCATTGGCTCCATTGAATGTAACGCTGAAACCATTTTTAAAACCACAAACTACATGCTGACTATTGGATGGATCAATTGCAACTGCACTTACGCCATTTTCATCACCGGTATTAGGAACCGGAAATAAGCCATTAGGCTGAATCCATTGGTCGTAACCAATGATAAATTGATTAAAATATTCCTGTGTATATGCCAATCCTGCATCGGTTGCTACATAGTAGATGCCCTGTGCTTCATCAAAATCATTAACATTGACACTTGTAAAACCTATATTTTCCTTGTTGTCAAAGAGTCCGGAAATTCCAAAATTACTCACTGCAGTACCGATATGATTTGAACCAACAATTACATCAGGATTTAATGGATGGGATGCAATACCATATTCCAACAATCCAACACCAGGCCCTTGCCATGTATCTCCCAGATTATCAGAAATTAATCCACCGGGAAATGATATTCTCAAGCCATTACTCTGTGGCATAAACCCAATCCAATCAGTGCTATAATCAGCATCACTCAAAGGTAGCATTAATCCCGGATAGGGTGTTATATTATCCAGGATAAACCCACCGGTCAAGGATCGGTATACCTGGTATTCCTGGTTAATATTATCTTCACAACTAAAAAATATTGTATCTCCGGTAATTTGGCCGGGATGTGTGAATATATTTTTCACATTTAAATTCGGAGGTAATGAATTCAACTCTATTAAAACAGTTCCATAGAATTTAAAATAACTGTTATTTCCACCCGGGTCCTCGATAACAAAATATACAGGAAAACCTGAAATGTCATTTGGTACAGCAATAGATGCAATATACGAACCGGGTAAAATACCTGGAATGGTATCCATATTTATTAAAAATTGATTTGCTCCAAAAGTAGTTGTATCATTTATCCTTAACAGGTAATTTCCTAATGCTACATATAGGTAATGGTCACTTAATCCGATAGCTGTAACAGGTCTGTAATCCGAAACTACCATATTCAACAAATATGGATCGAATGCAGTTTGAAACGTATTGCCACCATCATAGCTGATCACAGCCGAAGACAAATAATCAACGGAAACACCTGTCTGAACTGCAACCCAGCCAATATTATTGGTCAAGACATGTGATACTCCTCCTCCCCATCCCCGAGTTTCAAGGTCGTATTCCAGGGAATCAAATGGAAATGCAGTATTCCATGTTTTACAAGTGTCGTCCGAATAAAACAAAGATGCGGGTGAATGTAGTGCAGCAAACAATCTATGATTGGAATTTGAGTATGTTAAATCAGTGGCAGGCCCACCAAATATCCCGATATTTTCTCTGTCGCCGATAGAAGAAGTCGGGCCTTGTCCCAGTAATACTACAGAAGACATAATCAATGTAATTGTAGAAATTACTGTTACTACTCCCTTTAAGTATTTTGATTGAATCATTTTTTTTAGTTTACACGATTATACCTGGTTTTTTAGAAGCTGTTAAATTAATCAATTTGAATTTAAATATTAAGTAAACTGAAATATTTATCAAAATTAAATAAATGAGAGGGAATTTAAAAGTATAAATTAGTATACGGTAGGAATTTAGATTGTATGGTAAAAATGAATTATTAAACGGTTAAGGATTTTGTTGTAATTTTATCTGGAATTCAAAATACCTGAGTATTGTTTAAAAATATTTCTTAATGACAGGCAGGCAAAAATTATCAATTTTATTTTTAGGATTAGTATTGATCTCTGGTTTTTGCTATTCTCAAAATACAGTAATAGACAGCTTGAAATCGAGGTTGAGTGAGGTTGAAGGAGAGGAAAGGATAAAGGTGTTTATTGGATTATCCTATAATTATTTGAGAATTTCAACTGATGAAAGTCTTAAATACAGTTCGATGGCCTATGAATATTCAAAAGAAACGGAAAACGAAAGGGGTATAGCCAGGGCTTTACTGATGATGGGAAGCGGACACAGTGTTGCAGGTGATTATTCGCAAGCCATAGTATATCAGCAGCAAGCGCTTGAAATTTTTGAACAACTTTTGGATTCTTCAGCAATTGGAATCACGTACAATAATCTTGGCATCAATTATCATAATTTAGGCCGGTATAGTAAAGCTATTGAGCAATATGAAAATTCAAAAAATTTAGCAGAACTCCTGGCAAACAAATACGGAATATGTAATTCCCTAAATAACATTGGTATTATTTACCATGATTGGAATAAATATGAACTTGCCCTTGAGTATTATTTAAATGCATTATCAATTGCTGAAGAAATTGATGATGATGGATATATTGGCATTTCTTTACAAAATGTAGGAGTTGCTTATTTTAAACTGGGAGATTACGATAAGTCATTGGAATTCCTCGATAGATCATTGGAGGTAAGTCACAAAATAGGCGATAATAAAGGTATTTATAACACTTTGATAAATAAGGGCGAAGTTTTTATTCAACTAAATGAAATTGAAAAAGCAATTAAAAATTTCAAGGATGCATTGCAAAATGGGAATGAATCTGGAAATAAGGTTAATATTGCTTTAGCTACATTAAAATTAGGAGAAGCATATCTTGTTAGCAAAAACTACAATAAGGCAGAACCTTTGCTAAAAGAAGCTTTAAAGCTCTCACGAGAGACTGGTGAAACCAAGTACCTGAAGAATACTTATAAAGCTCTATCCGATTGTTATTTGCAGATTAATGATTTTAAGAATGCCTACTCGAATTACGTTGATTATACAGCAATTAGAGACACTATCTTTAACCGCGATAGCCGCAGGGAAATTTCGGAAATGCAAACGCTGTATGAACTGGATAAGAAAGAAAATGAAATTGAGATTCAGAATCTAAAAATTGATAAACAACAAGCACAGTTTTATTATACAATATCAGGGATTGCTTTACTTCTGATTTTGGCAGTGCTTCTATTTAATAGGTACAAACTAAAGCAAAAGCATTATCGCATTGAGCTTGAAAAGAAAAATATCGATATCGAGCAACGGCTTTTAAGAACGCAAATGAACCCTCATTTTATTTTTAATTCACTGAATTCGATCAATAGTTTTATTACAGATAACAATTCAGATTCGGCCCAATCATTTTTATCAAAATTTGCACGGCTAATGCGCTATATACTTGAAAATTCTAGGAAAACATTTGTCCCTGTCGAAGATGAAGTGAACACACTTCAATTAAATATGGAGCTTGAGCAACTCCGCTTTGATAATAAGTTTGATTTTGAGATCAAAGTTGACGAAAATATAGATCCTGAGTTTACATTTATTCCTCCCATGCTGATCCAGCCTTTTATTGAGAATGCCATCCTTCACGGATTGGCCAATAAACCTTCAGATGGAAAAATTTGTGTTGAACTCCAAAAGAATGGTGAATTGATGCATTGTATTATTGAAGACAATGGTATAGGACGTCAAAAGGCAATGGAATTGAAAGAAAAGTCGGCCAAATCAAAACGCCAATCACTTGGTATGCAGGTTACCAAAGAAAGGCTGGATATTTTAAATGAAAAAACAACTGAGGAAGTTACCTTCAAGATCATTGACAAAACTGACTCATCTGGAAATCCTGAAGGTACCAGGGTAGAGTTAAGAATTCCTTATGAAGAAGAATGATTATCTGACAAAGACACAGCGGGTTGAAATTAGGACTGAACCTATGCACAACGCGCTTTGTCGGAAATCAGCCCCGACAAGGCAAGTCCCCCTCCCACAAGCTATTTTCGACTTGCCATGTCTTTTCACTAATTTTCTTTTCCCTGCCATTAAGATTAACTACTTTTGTAATAAATTATCCAAAGTATGATCAAGGCTGTAATCGTTGATGACGAAAGCAAAGCACGAAATGCAATAAAAAACCTTTTAACGCAGCATTGCCCTGATATTCTTGTTGTCGGTGAGGGTGATTGTGTAAAAACGGGAGTTCAGACCATCAACGATTTATCACCGGATGTTGTTTTCCTGGATGTGCAAATGCCTGATGGAACCGGTTTTGATTTACTTGAGCGATTTTCAGAAATAAAATTCAAGATAATTTTTGCATCTGCATTTGATAAATTTGCTATACAGGCATTTAAATTCAGTGCACTGGATTATTTACTGAAACCGGTGGAACCTGAAAAGTTAATTGAAGCCTGTGCAAAACTTAAAGAGGATGACAAGTTTGCTGAGATCAACAAAAAGCTGGAAGTTTTGATGAGCAATAAAAACAGCTTTGAAAAGATTGCTTTGCCAACCCTTGACGGAATTATTTTTGTGAAGATCAAAGAAATCCTGCGCTGCGAATCGGATAATAATTACACTAATATATTCCTTCGTGATGCTAAAAAGATAATCGTGTCAAAAACCCTGAAGGAATATGACGAAATGCTGACCCCTTTTAATTTTTTCAGGATCCATAAGTCACACTTGATCAACCTTGCTTTTCTTGCACGCTATAAAAAAGGTGAAGGTGGATATGTCGAGATGGAAGATGGTGCAGAGTTAGAAGTTTCGAGGAGGAGGAAAGAAGAGTTTTTAAATGCTTTACAAAATAATTAACCAAGGCAAACGCATCTCATTTTGCACAGGTATAATTCTATCTTAATTAATTCGGTAAAACAGAACGCAGATTTTCATGATTTTTTATGATTGTTGTGGATATTTTAATCATCATAAATCATGACAATCATAATGATCAGTGTTCTATTTTTCAAATGAAATTATTAATCCTGCATTCTTTCCCACAACTTTTTGCTCAATACGCTCGATTGTTTGAGGATTTCGTCCTCATCAATATTTAATACTTCCCGGTCTTTTACAATTAATTTCCCATTCGAGATTACATGCTCAATATGCTTTGATTCCAATCCAAAATAAAAATGGCCCAGGAAATTATCCTGCTTAAACTCTGTTGGTGATGGATAATCCAGAACAATTAAATTGTTTTCCCCATCCCCTTCAAAATTATTTTCCGCCAGGTACCTGTGAACATTTCGTAAACGATTGTATACTATTTCAAAATCAATATTATCAAAATTTTGCCCCACAAAATATACTGCTTTCGAACTGCGAATCATGTCGCTATGCATACCGTCAGTCCCCAACATGATTTTATCACCTACGTTGGCAGAATTGAAAAATCCAACTTTATTATTCAAGTTACTCTCAATATTTTGAACAATCCAGGCAAGGGAGGAGGAAAGGATTTGTCGCTCGTTGTCATTCAAATGAAGACAATGTCCAAGAATCGTTTTTGAACTATTTAAAGCGCTGACATCATTTAAGCGTTCGACAACTCTCTTTCTATAGTTTTCCAAACAAAAATCCTGATCGTATTTATCTTCAGCCACATGAATGTGAATTCCTGTGTTGTATTTCTCTGCGATCTCTATTGCCTTTTTCAAGGCTTCTTCCCCAACTGTAAATGAAGCATGTAATCCAACTAATCCCTGTTGGCTCTGCAAATATGCATCACTTTCTTCCAACCCTTTCAATGCTTTATCTTTGCCATCACGGTCTGTAACTTCGTAACAGAGGAGGTGAGATACGCCTACCTGGTCAAAAGCTTTCGCAATAGTTTCCAGGCTTCCTTTAATAGCATTCGGTGATGCATGATGGTCAATAACGAAAGTAGTACCGTTCTTTGCACAATCCATGGCAGTTACAAGTGCGCTGGCTTCGATCATTTCAAGGTCAAGATTCTTGTCGAGATTCCACCAGATATATTTCAGGATTTCCCTGAAGTTCTCAGGAGTTTTTTTAGGCGCAGGCATCCCCCTTGCCAAAGCAGAATATACATGATGGTGACCAACGGCAAAGGATTTTGTAACAAACTTACCCGAACAATCAATTACTTTGTGTTTCTCCGGAACAGGGTTTCCTGAAGGATGAAATTTGATCTTTCCTTTAATTCCTTCTTCTATCTCAATATCGGTTTTAGAAAACTCTAAAGTTTTCCAATTAATGTAAGTGGTATTTTTCAGATAAACAGACATGTTATAATTTATGATTTAGATCCCGAAAGTTTTCAGGATAAATTTAATAATAATGTGTTTCTACCATAGGTTCCCAGAGTATTCTGTATTGTTCATCCCTGCTTCCCAAACAATCATTTTCAAAAATACAGTTTTCGTGCGAAGGAATATCAATCATTGAAAAAAAAGTGCAAGGTTGTTTTATGCACTTATTATCAGCACATAGCGTTGTTTCATTACAGCAACTCCTTCCCAATGGCCAGAAAAAATCATTCATTTTTAAAATGTCATGCCCTGATGTTTTGGAAATGATCTTTACTGATTCAATACAGGCTTCCCTGATTTCAGAATCACCTGGCAGGACTTTTCGATCTGTTAAATTTTGTTGTAACTCAGGATCAATTATAGTAACACATCCCATTCTTAAAAGTACCCGCTGCATATGATAATCCATAATGGGAATGATGTTTTCAGGATCTTTAATCTTAATCAAACCTGCATCTTTTACAAGTTTTAGAAAAAAAGTGATTTTTTTCTTTTGGGGATCGGAAAACGCGGTAAAATGAGATAAAATTTCATAGAGACCTGTTCCATTACTTAAAAGTTTTCCTTTTGTGCTATCAATCATAGCAGAAATATTTCCTTTATAATTTTCACGAACATACTTGCAGATTTCAAGGAGCATTCCCACTCTTTCATCAAGTCTGTCGAGTGTACAATTTTCTTTTTTCCCATCATATGAGAAAACTTCCTGTAAATAGCTTTTTATATCACTTTCCAAACAAATACCCAAATATCCCGGATTTAAAAGGGGATGCTTTTCTTTCAGCATTTGTAAAAATGCATATTCCATATATTCCCATCCCCACAAGTTCAATTCTTTATGAAATAAATGATGGGTCTGCTGACAAATGGCCACCGAAAGAAAATATATCCGTAGCTGAGTTTCACGGTCGGCATCTATGTTTAAAAAGTCGCGTTTGTAAAACTCGGGACGAACATTTAATTGCTTTAAAGTTTTACCGGCTTTTTTACATTGGTCAGTATTTACGCTTACATTTTGATTACTCAATTTGTTATTTTTTTTTATTTTCGACCAGACAGGTAACCTCCCTATATGCACACTTCTACCTGTCAGGTCTGATATAACTAGTAGTTCGTTCTTGATATATCATATCAAATAACTTTAATTTCATCCATTTTATATTTCCAACGAAAGATTACAGGCTCATTGTTTATTTCATCAATGCCCTTATAAATCCTTTCCTTAAGTTC
>JAUVJI010000139.1 GCA_030596605.1 Bacteroidales bacterium | reverse complement strand
GCTTTCATGATAACCTCCTGTTTTTTTGGTTAATAATTAGGTTAATTAAAATTAAATGAATTAAAAAAAGAACAATTTATATTAGTATTAGATTTTGGTTAAACTTTATGAAGCAAATATATAACACAAGAAGGTAAGAAATATGGCAGAATTCTGCTAAAAATATTTTTAGTGGATTTCAGGTCATAATAAAATAAACGTTTTATTCTTATACTGTTTATATCTATAGTTCTTTAAATTCTCATAATTCAAAAAAAGAGAGAGGTTGTTATTCAAATTCGAAAACAACCTCTTCTTTCAATAGCTTTTAGGCTATTCAGCTTAAATAAGACAACTTCATGGCTTGGTTAAAGGTGTAACTATTTTACCCATATAGAAAAAATTGAGCCATTCCCAATATTTTCCATAAACCAGGTAAATCTGACCATTCGCTCTCACTAAAGCGGTGTAAAAACCTTGATGATCGCTCTGTAATACATCCCTTATGTTTAGCTGGTCGTACATGGCTTTACAAATGGTTTTGTTTTGCATTGCCCTTTCCAGTGTGATCTTTTCGACCTTGAGTTTGACAGCTTCATGTGAGAAGACCATTGAGCCAAAGGCCAATAGTGCGATAATTAAGACAAATTTTGTTGTTTTCATGGTAACCTCCTTTTTTTGGTTAACCCGTCCGAACGCCCTTCTGAATAAATTATTCAGGCAGGGTTTTTATCCGGGCGGATAATTTGGTTAATAATAAATGTTAATAATAGGTTAAATTTACTTTACAAAAATAGTATTGAATGACAGGGAGGGCATAGCAGAATTCTGCTAATTTTTTTTATGGCTGTTTTCTGCTATGCTTTTTCAATAAGGGCATACTAATTTTACCTCTAATTAATAATGGAAAAAGAAACAATCAAAATGAGTAATCCAGAAAACAACATTAAGATTCTCAACAAATAATAAGAAAATGATAATAAAGAGATTAAATATGGAAACAGATTCTTCGAAAGCAATCCTTTATATATTGCTTTATGTTGTTGTGATGCTGTTGTTATTAAAACTTATAACCGACTTAAATACCTTAAGTGATAATTTAATTGATACAGATACCAGCACAAAATATTGTTTAATTGATGAAAGGAAAATTATGCCCTAATTGAGTAAAATCAAAGACACCTTCACTTATCCGAGCCTACCTAAACATCGACCTGAAATGAGAAACCCGGACATCTTGTCCGGGTTTCTTTTTATATGCTCCAGGAAATTAATCCTAAGTATTTTTGTTATTCAGTTAATCAGCAAAAACTTCAAAGTTGATTGTTGCTTTTATTTCTTTATGCAGCATTACATCAGCTGAATAAGTACCTAACTCTTTGATGTTTTCACCATCCACGATAATCTTCTTTCTGTCGATATCATATTTAAATTGTTCTTTAATAGCTTCAGATATCTGGATGTTGTTTACCGAACCGAAAATCTTTCCGGTCTCAGCTGCCTTGGCGCCAATTTTAACAGTTATACCGTCAAGAGCTTTTGCAAGTGTTTCAGATTCTTTCCTGATCTTTTCCTCTTTAAAGGATTTTTGTTTCAAAACTTCAGCAAGTACTTTTCTGTTGGTTTCGGTGGCAGCTATTGCCATACCATTTGGGATCAGGTAATTCCTTGCGTAGCCTGACTTTACTTTAACTATATCATTAATATAGCCAAGTTTGGGCATATCTTGTTTTAATATAATTTCCATTTTTACCTCCTTATTTTAATAGATCACCAACATATGGCATTAATGCAAGATGCCTTGCCCTTTTAATTGCCTGAGCAACTTTTTTTTGATATTTGGTAGAAGTACCTGTTATTCTCCGAGGTAAAATCCTTCCTTGTTCATTCACAAAACGCATCAAAAAGTTTGGGTCTTTATAATCAATATATTTTATCCTGCTTTTCTTGAAACGGCAGTATTTTTTCTTCTTTGTGTCAACCGCTATAGGGGTTAAATATTTTATATCTGAATTTGACTGAGCCATTTTCTTAAATTTTAAAGTTAATAATTATGCCTGTGATTTCTCTTCTTTTGCCTTTCTACGCTTTTTCTCATTATAAGCAATAGCATGCTTGTCTAGTTTTACGGTTAAGAAACGTAATATACGTTCATCCCTCTTAAAAACTACTTCAAAATCCTGGATAACAGAACCTTCAACTTTGTATTCCATGAGATGATAGAATCCGGTTGACTTTTTCTGTATCGGGTAGGCCAGTTTGCGCATACCCCAATTATCCTCTAAAACTATTTCAGCCCCCTTTCCGACCAAATGGTCTTTGTACTTTTTTACCGCTTCCTTCATCTGTTCATCAGATAAAACGGGAGTCATAATGAAAACGGTTTCATAATGGTTTAACATAACTTAATTTAAATTTATTAATTGTTTATTTACAGCCTTTTAAAAAGGAGGGCAAAAGTAGATATTATTTCCATAATATCAAAAACAAATTGATTTGATTTTTTCTTTTACTGATCATAGACAAAAAAACTGAAGTTAACTTTGCCATATATCCTGTGATCGGAAAAGAACTCAAATTTAGAAAAATCAATGTATTTATTGTGCTCGATAATCAGTATTCCACTAGGTTTTAATAGTTGATTTTTAAAAATTAATTTGGGAATGTTTTCAATTTCCTCCATATTATAAGGAGGGTCAGCAAATATTAAATCCCACTTTTTGCCGGTGTGCTTGATAAAAGATTTATAATCCGATTGTATAATGAAGATATTCTTAAAGTCCAATTTTTGCGCTGTTTGCTGAATAAACCTTGTGCACTTATGGTTGCTGTCCACAGATGTTACCGATATACTTTGCCTGGAACAAAATTCGTAAGAGATGTTTCCGGTTCCGGCAAAAAGATCTAAAACATCAATTTCATTTAAGTAAATTTGATTATTCAATATATTAAATAAACTCTCTTTTGCAAAATCAGTTGTAGGCCGAACAGGCAAATCACGGGGAGCTAAAATCTTTCTTCCTTTGTTTTTACCACTTATAATTCGCACAGGTTTACATTGAGCAGGTTAAAATAATAATGTGCCGGAACATCATTGAAAATGTAGCTATATTGGAATGAATCGGTATATGGCTGAAATTTGATATTCCGTACATATTTATATGCGATGTCGAAAAGTTTCGAGTTTCTGTCAATATATCCCGATAATACCATTTCAATCTCTTCAGGATTCAGATGGAGTTGTTCAAACACAAACATGACATAGTACATGAAGTCTTCTGATGTTTTATATTGAAAAGCGTTATAGTACAATAATTTTCTGCCATCTGTGATGATAATATCCAAGTATGAATTTCTAACATTGACAAAAGCCCTTTTGTGGGCAGACAGGTTTTTATTAATGATTAACAGGCTTTCGATTAAAACACTTGATTGACTGATCAAATGATGCGATGGAAATATTTCATTCAGTGTCTTATTTAATTGACCCGGTACAATGTAAAGATTAAAAGCATCCAGGTTCGAAAGCTTATCATAAAAAACTTCGTGATCTTCGGGGACGGTAAAATTAAATTTTGAATACACATCTTTTTCAGATTCTTCGAAAAGAGGAGCAGGTATTAAGGTAGATTTTGAGCTTTCAAATATGATCCGGATCGATTCAAATTCCTGATTCAGCCAGGAATGTTCAGCACAGTAACCTTTTATCAATAAACAAACATCAGCAGTGTTTTTTACATATTTAAACGACACTGATTCAATGGAGAGAAACTTATTTGTTTCACTATTAAAAAGAGAAAAAGAAAATCCATCCAGTGAAATCTGGAAGGATAGAATATATTTCCTTGTTTCAGCTTTTGTTAAAGCCTCATCGTATTTATTAATAATCTGATGGATCTGATGATGCATCACATCCATAGGATTACTCCCAATTGCCGTCGGTGGAAGCTTCAGTCATTGAGCCTACTTTCAGTCCCGGGTACCTTTCAATTTGTTCTTTTGATGCAATGAGGTTGATCACCATCTGTTTGTCCAGTCCATTTAAATAAACCTTATAAGGTACAGATGCGATAAAAACATTTACATCAACACCTCCCTTTTCTACAATACCTGCGTTAAGGCTGAATAACTCATTTTCGGTAAAGGGAACGTGTTTCAAATTTTCCACATTAAAGCCTACTCTATTACCAAATAAAGAATCTATTACAGGAATATAGCCAATAGTGTCACGTATGGTCTTGGAAAATGTAGTATCTTCCGGATCAGGCACTATTTTTACAATTGGGACATTTCCATCTTTGAGGAAATCGATTAACGTGTCAAAACTGGGCATATATCTCCCGTTAATGGTTTTATAAGCCATCTGTGCACTTCGGATATCGATTAAATTTTGAATAACCGCCTTGTTTCTTTTGTCGACAGATTTATTGAACCGAACAGGAGTCATGACACTATCATAGACAAGATACGCTAAAACAATAATAACGACCAATAAAAGGACTTTGATGATGTTGTTTACCATAACATTTGTTTTTTATCTAAGCGCAAATTTAGGAATTATTTTAAATCAAAAGAGATTTTGCTGCATAATTTGATATAAATTATTTACAAAAGAAAAACCAATACCGGATTTCCTGAGAAAGTAAAAGAAGTTGTTAATGGTGATATGGTGTAATTATTACCTTTGTTTGGTCTTCAAAAAAAATGTCAATATGAAAATTTACACTTATTTGATTAAATCATGTATTGTATTAGTTCTTGTTCTTGCTTATGGTTGTAATACAAGCAGCGATAGTCCAACAGCAGAAAATGACCGGTCATTTAAATTTGTTTTTATGACTGATATTCATCTTCAGCCGGAAAACCATGCAATAGAAGGATTTAATCAGGCTATTGATTCCGTCAATAAAATTAATCCCGATTTTGTTATCACAGGTGGAGATCTGGTGATGGATGTTTTGGGCCAGAGTTATGAACGGTCGGATACACTGTATAATCTTTATCAGAAAAGTCTGGAAAGATTTAACATGCCTGTTTATAATACCATGGGGAATCATGAGATTTTCGGGATATATGAGGAAAGCGGGGTACCAAAAGATCATCCCGAATATGGTGAAAAAATGTACGAAAACAGGATTGGAGAACGGTATTATTCATTCGATCATAAAGGATGGCATTTTATGATTTTAGATGGTATTGAGGATACAGGCGAAAGCAGTTATATTGGGAAGATAGACAGCATACAGATTGAATGGATAAAAACCGATCTTGAAAATGTTGATCAGGAAACACCGGTTGTTGTAAGTATTCATATACCATTTATTACATCCTACATGCAAATTCTTTATGGTTCAATGGAGTCGAATAATGAAAGTCTTGTTATAACCAATGCAAAAGATGTGCTTGAACTTTTTGAAGATTACAATCTCAAACTGGTTTTACAGGGCCACCTTCATTTTCTTGAGGATATTTATGTCCAGGGAACACATTTTGTTACAGGTGGCGCCGTATCATCAAGATGGTGGCAGGGAAAAGAGCATGGCATGGAAGAAGGATTCCTGGTAGTTGAAGTAACTGGTGAAGAATTTGAATGGGAATATTTTGATTTTGGATGGGAGGTTGAAGAAGAATAAAATAGTTCATTTTTATTTTTAATATTAAATAACGAATCTATAGTTTTGCAGCTTTAAATTCGGGATGTAAAGTTGCTTTTGGCAAAAATAAGTATCCCGAATTTCGATTTTGATGATTATTTGATTTTTGTTATTTAGAAATTGGAGTTTTTATCACGGGGTGTAGCGCAGCCAGGTTAGCGCGCGTCGTTCGGGACGACGAGGTCGGGAGTTCGAATCTCCCCACCCCGACAATTAAAAGGCTTAATCAGTTGATATACAGGTTAAACCTTTTTTTATTGCCCGACATATGCCCGACAATTCCCTAAGCTCATACTTTTTTAGGCTGTTTTGGGATAAATTAATTATCTTTGTTTGTATTGCCTTATGATAGTAAGGTTAAAAGTTCACAAAGGGCAATGTCTGCTTTGATGTTGTCCTTTAATTTATTCCTCTTCCAAATCAATAACATCTAATTAATCCTTATATTTGTCAGACCAAACTACAAACAATATGAAACTTGAGAAAACATAAGACAGGCCAAATTCCTTTGAAAAAAATTCAGTGTCACGTAGCTATTGGTTAATATGAAAATCATTTTATTATTATTATCCTTATATTCCTTGATAGCAGTTGCCCAACAACGGTGTGGTTATCAAGGAGTTATTTTCAATTCAGTGGCTGATTTTGAGAATATTACATTTGAAAAGGTTGCTGTGTTTGATGAGTGTCAATTTGATTCACTTGCTGATTTTGATGAAGCAATATTCAATGCAGGAGCATATTTTATTGAAATGAAGTTCAATTCATATTCTAATTTTGAGATGGCTCATTTTAATGAACGTTCTTCCTTCAGAGAGGCTCATTTTGATTCTATGGCTTATTTTCAGGAAGCTCAGTTTAATTCTTATGTTGATTTTCTGGAAACTCAATTTCATTACATTGCTGATTTTAAAGAGGCTCATTTTGATACGATTGCCGATTTTAGTAAGGCCGAATTTCATTTTATAACTAATTTTGAAGGTACCGAATTACCATCTTATCTGAATTTTTCAGATGTAAACACAATTAATGTAGAGATTGATTTAACAAATTCAAGGATCCATGAAAAATATGGGATATGTAGAATCAATTTGATCAATTCCAATATAGATAAAATAAAATTTCGATACTCAAGATTTAAGTTGTACTTCCCTATTAATACTGACCCTGAGTTTAAATCAAACGTTTATGAAAAACTTCTTGAGAAACAAAGAAAAGAGGGGTATGTATTTAGTCTTGAGAAGCTTGATAAGGAATACAAAGAATTTAAGTATAAAGAGGATGGGAAACACTTTACAAACTTTATACAAAAATATTGGTGGGATTATGGATATAACAAAGGGCGCATAATTAAGATTACATTTTGGTTTTTTGTGATTTTTACAATTATTAATAGTATATGGTTCAAGCCTATTTCAACAAAAATTTATGTAATACCTAAACTAAAAAAAATTCGGGAAAATATTAATGAAAACAATAAAGTTTTATTGCCTTTAAAAGTAATTCCATTAGCTATATTTTATACTGGTTTAATATTTTTTGGGATAAAGTTTAATTTGGGCAATCTTAAATATAAGGAAAACCTTTCAAGCTGGAAAATATTTAGATTGATTTATTTCTTTGCTGTATATATTGCAGGATTGATTTGTTTGGGATTTTTGGCTAACTATGTTCTGAATAATTAGATTTTGAATACATCTTTTGTAAAATAGATTCAAATTCAACAAATCTCATTTCATCATAAAAATTAAGTTGCTTTTTAAGATATTCAAACCTTTTTTGCACCTTAGTTTTTTTGCCCCTGTAATGACTTTTAACAGGCTTTTGTATCTCTTTCAATAGTTTATCTGTTTTCCAGTATCGATCATTGTAATAGTCATTTTTACTACTTACCTGGCAAGGATAATAAACTCTAAGATAGTGATTCCGGTATGCTTGCCTGCTCATCCATTTAGGTGATCCATAACATTTGTAAAGTATCCTACACATCCTATAAGTTTCAGGACATAAAAAGTACAATATTTCCCCCCTGCCTAAGTTGCTTGGTGAAAACTGAATTTTCAAACCAAAATAATACGAATGAAAAAGTTAATTTTTACTTTATTGGTCTTGATTAGTGGCCTCTTAGTATTCTCACAAGCAACAGATTTATAAAATGTAATTTTGCGGAGCAATAAACCACGCACTATATGAAATGTTTTGATAAATGAATAGTATATCAAATATTTGCGATCAAATAACTAAGAAGGGAAAGAGGTGTAGAAAGCCTAAATGGAAAAATTCTCTATATTGTTATATTCATTCAATAACTAAACCAGGAAAAATAAAATCAGTTTTTGACCCACGATTAACAACATTATTATCAATTATTGGTATTCTCATTGGTGTATATGCTGGTGTATATACTATTTTTTTCTCTCCCTCAAAATCTACTCAAGAAGAGATGCATGAAAATCAAATAGAGCAAATGAAGGATACTAAAGAAATCAAATCATATTTTGAACAAAAGTTGGGAAGAATAAGTATTGAATACGATTCTGTATTATCAAGCAGATATAATACGGGATATACACTTGTAGCACATGGTTCACAAAAAATTGTAATACCTAATAAACCAAAGATGAAGCAAACATATAAAATTGATTGGCAAAATATTGAAATGTCGATTGACGAATATGGTTATGTTCATGTTAGTATACCAGAATTTAGTTATTTCCCCACTAATATTAAATTTACTAATGTGGTACAAAGTTTTCAATGGAATGCAAAAGGTGATATTATAGAATTAAACCTAATGGGGCCCTTTCCCGAGGATTACATTTACGTTGAAATAATTGATGTTTCAAAAATGGGCATTATTTATTGTTTTGGATTAAGGAGTAGAAGTTTACCAGAGTTAGAAATTTAAGGGGTGAGTCTTATAAGTATCAAACTCGTTGCTGAAACACTAACACAGCTTTTATTCGATAGTTACCTTATAATACTTCTGCAAATAATGCCTGCCGATATCGACCAGACTCTCTAAAATTCTAACCATATAAACCTTTGAGTAAATTTCCAACAGCTTCATTAGAGTTACTTTTTAGTTTATTAGAGTTACTTTTTAGTTTATTAGAAAACCAACCAATTAAATATTGATTAATTATTTTTGTAATCATGCTTATAATAAACAGATCCCAAACAAATCCCTACTTCAACATAGCAACTGAAGAATATTTGCTAAAAACTTTGGATGAAGATTGTTTTATGCTCTGGCAAAATGAGCCATCCATTATTGTTGGAAAGCATCAAAATACTTTGGCAGAAATTAACTATCATTTTGTAAAACAAAATAATATTCCGGTAATTAGAAGGATATCAGGAGGCGGAACTGTCTTTCATGACTTGGGTAATCTCAATTTTACATTTATTCAAAAAGGAGAAAAGGGTAAACTTGTAGACTTTCGCAGGTTTATGGATCAGATTATTGATGTGCTCAATCAGCTGGGCGTTCCGGCTAAATTTGAAGGGAAAAATGATATCAGGGTAAATGGATTAAAAATATCAGGCAATGCAGAGCATGTTTATAAAAACAAAGTCCTGCATCATGGCACATTACTTTTTTCATCACAACTTGATTTCCTGAATAAAATTTTGAAAGTAAAGCCTGATCGTTTTCAAAGTAAAGCCATACAATCGGTTAGCAGTAAAGTCGCAAATATTTCGGATTTTCTAACTAAAAAGATCACCATTCAGGAGTTCAGGGAAAAGATCATTCAGCATATATCTGGTATTTCTAAAAATGTAGAATTTTATTCCCTGACAGAAAATGACATTATATCAATAAACAAACTGGTGACAGAGAAATATAAAACCTGGAAATGGAATTTTGGATATTCACCAAAATATGCTTTTGAAACAGAATTGCCATTTCCAAAAAACTCTGTAAAAGTTAAAATTAATATTGAGAAAGGTATAATCCAATCTATTGAATCATCCACAGATGAGCAATCAATTTTCTCTAAGTTGATTGGAGTTGAGCACGATTATAATATCCTTCAAAACGTTTTGAAGTCCAATGAATCTTTGCTGGAAAACAACGGGATTTATGCAAAAGATTTGTTAAATGCACTTTTTTAGTATAAATTTTCATGTCTCTTTGTTTGTCTGTGTAATCTGTGTGAAATATTTTATCTGTTTACTTTAAGGATAATATTTCACAATAAGTTAAATTTACAAACTCGTATTTTTATCAAATGGATCAGGGATTCACAAATTATAATATCATTGAAGATTTATCTGCCCTAAAAGGTGAGTTTTCAGGTGATATCTATACTGATTATCAAACCCGGATCCTTTATGCTACGGATGCTTCAACCTATCGCGAAATTCCACAAGCAGTGGTTTACCCGAAAGAAAATGATGACATCCGCATTCTAATTGAATTTGCATTAAAACACAACACATCAATTATCCCAAGAACGGCAGGGACATCAATTGCAGGCCAGGTCGTGGGAAGTGGAATTATTGCCGATGTTTCCAGGTACATGACCAACATTCTTAAATTGAATAAGAATAAACATTGGGTGAAAGTTCAACCGGGAGTTGTAAGAGATGAATTGAACAGATTCCTTGAACCTTCGGGCTTGTTTTTCAGTCCGGAAACTTCTACCTCTGACAGGTGCATGATCGGTGGGATGGTTGGTAATAATGCTTGCGGGATGCATTCATTGATTTATGGAAGTACCCGCGATCATGTGATTTCTATAAAAGGATATTTGCCTGATGGATCAAAAGTTGAATTTAAGCCATTGGCTGAAGAAGGATTTTTAGAAAAGTGTGAACTCAAAACCCTGGAAGGCCGGATCTATCAAAATATTGCCGCAATTTTATCTGATCCTGCTAATCAGGAAGAAATCCAAAAGGAATTCCCTGACAGCTCCATAAAAAGGAGAAATACAGGCTATGCAATTGACCTGTTATTAAAGATGCAACCATTCTCAGCTTCAGGGGAAAAATTCAATTTCTCAAAATTGATTGCCGGTTCGGAAGGCACTTTATTTTTTATTACCGAAATAAAACTCCACCTCGATCCTCTTCCCCCTACGGTTAAGGGATTGGTTTGCGTACATTGCAGAACTTTGGAGGAAGCATTAAAAGGCAATTTGATCGCTCTGAAATATGATCCGGGAGCCATTGAGTTGATGGACAACATCATTATGGAGTTAAGCAAGCAAAACCTAACAATATCAAAAAACAGGTTCTTTATTGAAGGCGAACCCGGTGCGATGTTATTGATTGAATTTGCCCGAAACTCGCAAAAGGAAATTCTGGAGATTGTTGGCAAAATGGAGAAGGAAATGCTCTCATACGGATTTGGCTACCATTTTCCCATTGTTTTCGGATCTGATATTCAAAAAGTCTGGTCTGTCAGAAAAGGCGCTCTTGGTTTACTATCGAATATCCCCGGAGATGCCAAACCGGTTCCTGTTGTGGAGGATGCGGCTTTGCATCCTGAAGATCTGCCTGAGTATATCGAAGATTTCCAGAAGTTGCTTGAGAAACATAATCTAAAATGTGTTTACCATGCCCATATTGCCACGGGTGAGTTGCATTCAAGGCCTGTTCTTAATCTCAAAAAGAAAAAAGATGTAGAATTGTTTCACATCATAGCCGGCGAAACAGCCAAACTGGTAAAAAAATACAATGGTTCTTTATCAGGTGAACATGGGGATGGAAGATTACGGGGAGAGTTTATTACATTTATGATCGGTGAAAGAAATTATGAATTACTGAAACAGATCAAACGAACCTGGGATCCTGAAAATATCTTTAATCCCGGAAAAATTATCGAAGTACCGGTAATGAATACTTCCTTAAGGTATGCTCCCGGAAAGCGAACACAGGAATTCAAAACTTTTTTTGATTTTTCATCCGATTTGGGATTTTTGCAAAGTATTGAGAAATGCAATGGTTCAGGCGACTGCCGGAAATCAGAAATATTTGGGGGAACCATGTGCCCAAGCTATCAGGCCACCAGGGATGAAAAAAACACCACAAGGGCAAGGGCAAATACACTACGGGAATTACTGACAAACCCAACCGATGAAAATCCATTTAACCAAGAGGAGATTTATGATATACTCGACCTTTGCCTTTCATGTAAAGGCTGCAAATCAGAGTGCCCTTCCAATGTGGATATGTCAAAATACAAAGCAGAATTCCTACAACATTATTATGATGCTAATAAAATTCCCTTACGCACTAAGCTGATTGCCAATATTCACCGCTTGAACAAAATCGGATCATTTTTCCCGTCACTAACAAATTTTATCCTATCAAATAGACTTACAAAGAAATTGCTGTCGGGAATTTTTGGTTTTGCACCAAAACGAAGCCTGCCCAAACTATATAAAACCACATTAAATGCCTGGTTAGAAAAGCAAACTCAACCTGTCAATGAAAAGAAGGTTTATTTATTCGCTGATGAATTCACAAATTTTAATGAAGTTGAAATAGGTATTAAAGCTGTCAAAATTCTTAATAAGCTGGGATATGCGGTTGAAATCCCGGAACATGATATTAGCGGGCGGACTTTCATTTCAAAAGGTCTGCTAAGAAAAGCAAAAGAAATTGCCATTAAAAATGTTGAAACTCTCAGGGATGTTATTTCTAAAAATCACCCATTGATCGGAATTGAGCCATCCGGGATTTTAACATTCAGGGATGAATATCCTGATCTGGTTGGGGATGAATTAAAACAAGATGCAGTTAAACTAGCTAAATCAACTTTGATGTTTGAAGAGTTCATTGTCAAAGAATTCGAATCAGGAAATATTTCAATTGATAATTTTATTGACAGAACAAAAAAAATCAAGCTACATGGTCATTGCCAGCAGAAATCCATAGCCTCAACCGAGCCAACAAAAAAAATGCTTTCTTTGCCGATAAATTATAGCGTTGAAGAGATTGAATCAGGATGTTGCGG
>JAUVJI010000088.1 GCA_030596605.1 Bacteroidales bacterium | reverse complement strand
CTTTGTTTTTGTGTTTTTGAGCATACACCTAAATAGGTGAAAAAACACGAGACCTGCAAGTGATTGCAGGTCTTATTTTTCAACAACTTATCGTTTACTATTAATAATTCCTTGCGGAATTAAGGAGATAAGTGGTTCTATTTCAGTCCAGCATTTATTTCCTAATGGATGAATATTTTCGATTGAATTTTTTAACTGTGCCAAAGGCATTCCTTTGAAGATTTTATGTTTATCTGTTGGTTGCATAATGTGTCTTATTTTTCACATACAACTTATACCCGAACCCATGAATATTCAAAATTTCAATATTAGGGTCTTCGTTAAGAAGTTTTCGGATTTTATTGAGGTATACATCTAAGCTTTTCGAAACATAATAGTCATCCTGTCCCCATACGGCAGTTAATATTTTGCTCCGCGACACCACTTTGTTTTTGTTGATTGCCAGTACTTTTAATAATCCGGATTCTTTGGTGCTCAAATTTTTTAAAGTTTCCCCAAAGTTTAATTTCCGCTCTTTACACTAAACTGTCCGAATTTAGTTGAACCGAAACAGTATTCAATTTATTCAACAAATCTATCCTTAAAATATATATAAAGGTTTAAAAACTTTTTATCTACTCCATCATTCTGAAATTTATTTTCTTTTTTATCCGAATACATAAAACTGTTTCTATGATAACTTTGCAAAGTTAAAAATGCAACCATTTAAAAAACTTTATTGTCTTGAAAACATTAAGCACGAGAAGTTAAATTAAATCAATTTCTAATTTTCAGGTATCACCATAATATTATAGGTTGTACTTATCTTTAAATAAAGAGATTATGCGTAAAAATTTACTAGTTATTATGGTTTTATTAGCCTTACTACCTTTCCAAATGAAGGCTGATTGGGTATCGTTGGATCAAAATAAAACAGCCAATACTCCTCCGCAGGTTACATTAATAAGTGATGATAATTCAAGTACTGTCATCAAAATTGATCTTGCCGGATTCGATATTAATGAGTTTATTGCCGAAGGAAAATTATATCAATCAGTAGATCTGTTAAATGAGATATTCTCGAATGAGCCTGGTTTCCCTGAGTTGCCCTATATAGCCAAAGTATTAGCTATTCCAAATCAGGCCGGTATTTCAGTTGAAGTATTGGAAACAGGAGAGATTCAAACCTTTGAAGATATTTATTTGCCGCCGGCGCGAGTGAGTTGGTATGAAGGAGCATCGGAATCTCCTTATGATGAAGATATTAAAGCTTATCAATCTGATAAAGTTTATCCGAAAGAATATGTTAAAGTAGAACCACCATCAATTTTTCGTGATTTTCGTATTGCACGGGTTTCTGTGTTTCCGGTTCGCTATATTCCAGCTAACAAAGAGTTACAGGTAGTTTCCTCAATCACTATCCGTGTAAATTATGGTCCGGGTGAGGTTGTAAATCCAAAGACTGCACCGAAAAGGCATATTGCCCCATCTTTTGGAAAACTATATCGCAGTTTCCTTTTTAATTATGAAAGTGTATTGAATAAACTATATGGTGGTAAGGAAGAGGGGCATGAAGTAATGTTATGTATTATGCCGGATGAATTTATAGAAAGTTTTCAAATATATGCCGATTGGAATCGTCAGAGCGGAACAGATATTCATGTAACAGCCTTCAGCGACATTGGAGCCAATGCCAATAATCCTGATATCATCAAAAACCATATATCCGATGCTTATTATAATTGGGAAATAGCACCAACTTATGTTTTGATCGTTGGAGATGATGGTGTTTTTCCTAAAAAGATAGTAACCTATCCTAACTATTCATTCCCAAACGAAGATTATTTTGTGGAGGTAGAAGGAAACGATCATTTTCCGGAAGCGATGATAGGTCGTTTTACAAACCAGGGTGACTATCGAATGCAGGTCATGATAAATAAAATGATGCTTTATGAAAAAGAGCCCTATATTGAAGAAACAGACTGGTTTAAAAAAGCGGTTTGCTGCTCAAATAATTTATTTCCAACCCAGGTTGAAACCAAAAGATATGTCGCTGGTTTGTTGCTGGAGGATGGTCAGTTTATCTCCGTTGACACCATGATGAGTGATGGTTGGGGATCCGGATGTACATATAATTTAAATGATGTAATGAATGTCATCAATGACGGACGAAGTTTTTTAAACTATCGCGGCGAAGGTTGGTCAAGTGGTTGGTCTGCGAGTTGCTATTACTTTAATACCTCAGATGTCTCTAACTTAAACAATGGCCAGAAATTTACTTTTGTTACCAGTATTGGATGTGGTGTTGCCATGTTTGACACCTATGGAGGTAATTGCTTTGGCGAAGAATGGGTTCAATTAGGTTCAAAAACTGCTCCAAGAGGTGCAGTTGCTTTTATTGGCCCTGTTTCCAATACCCATACAACTTATAACAACAAGTTAGATAAAGGTATTTATACTGGCCTATTCTGGGAAGGAATGGATACTCCCGGTCAGGCCTTGCTACGTGGAAAACTTTATATGTTTAATGTATTCGGGACTAATTATATGGTAGAATATCATTACCGGGTTTATTGTATATTAGGAGATCCCAGCCTGCATGTATGGATGGATATACCATTAGAGGTGAATGTAGAACACCCTTCTCTCATTACAGTAGGGAATAATGAACTGGAAATTACGACAACATTTGCTTCCAATGGACTGCCGGTTGCAAATGCGCAGGTTTGTTTAACAGGAGACGATGTATTTGTAACAGCTATTAGCGATACATTGGGTAAAGTTATCATTGAAGTTGAACCTGAATTAGAGGATACGTTTATTGTAACAGTCCGCGGAGGAAATGTTTATCCCTACCAGGACATTATTGTAGTTGTCCAGCCTGGTGAGCATGTTGAACCATATGGCGATCCTGTTATTGTAGATTTGGATGGAAACATGGATGGATTAATTAATCCCAATGAAAATTGTAATATAACTTATACACTGAAGAATTGGGGAACTGTAACTTCCAATAACATTCAGGCTACACTTTCAACAGCTAACCCTGATTACGTAGAGATTATTTCAACAGATCCGGTAAGTTTTGGTAATCTTAGTCCAGGAAATTCATTTACCGGAGATCCATTTCAGTTTTATGTAAAACCTGAATGTCCGGTAGGTGAAATTATTACATTACAATTGCATGTAACCAGTAATACAAGTTCATGGGACTATGATTTAAATACTGAAGTAATGGGATGCAGGCTAATCAATAAAAACTTCCTGGTAATAGATTCAACATCTATGAATATGAATTGCCGGATGGATCCCGGGGAAACAGTAAATTTACAATTTTCGATTGAAAATATTGGTGAAGATATAGCACCCAATGTAATGGGAATTTTATCGTGCAATGACCAGTATATAACCATTGTTGATTCCATTGGCTCATTTGGAACCTTGGATACCAGTGACCTTGCCATAAATGCAGAGGATTATTACATTGTTAGTGTAGATGCATCTTGTCCTGTAGGGTACTGGGTTGAGTATTCATTGAAACTATACACACAGGATGGAAATTATCCTTATGAAACCACGCCTACCATAGATATTCCGGTTAGCCTTCCCATTCCTGCTGATTATACCGGGCCTGACACATACGGGTACTATGCTTATGCCAGTACAGATGCATTTTATGAACAGACGCCTGTATATGATTGGTTTGAGTTAGAAGGAATTGGTAACGAAATTAGTATTCCTTATATAAGTGATTATACAGTAACTAAAACCTTACCCTTTACTTTTAAATACTACGGAATTCCTTATACTCAAATTCGCATAAGTACGGATGGCTGGATAGCATTTGGAAGTGGTACACAAACAGCTCCGGTTAATACTGCCCTGCCAAACTATGATGATGTAAATAGTATGGCTGCTGCTTTCTGGGATGATCTTTACAATATTGAAATAGAAGAAGGTAATTTGTATTATTATGATGACGCTGCTAATCACCGTTACATAGTTCAGTGGGATAGCATTTCACATAATATATATGGAGGTGAGCCTATAAGAGAAGCTTTTCAAACGATATTGTTTGACCCTGAATATTATCCTACAACATCCGAAGACGGCGAAATCATTTATCAGTATAAAAAGGTTGATAAAATTGATAGTTTAACAATAGGCATAGAAAATCATTCTCAGAATATAGGGTTACAATATGTTTTTAATGAAGAATATGATGCAACTGCTGCTGAAATAATGAATGGATTGGCTATTAAATTCACCACTGAACCACCCTTTGGTTATATGATAACATCTGATGGAAATGAGAATTTGATAAATGGTATTTCTAACGGTTTTGGTTTAGAACAGAATCGTCCTAATCCATTTAACTCGAATACCTGGATAAACTATTCATTACCACAACAAAGCAATGTTACGCTAAACATTTATAGCATAAGCGGGGAATTAGTGAGAACACTTCAGAATGGAAAGCAGTCCAACGGACAATATTCAATTGAGTGGAATGGATTAAATGATCTTGGAATTCCTGTTAACTCAGGTGTTTATTTTTACCGTCTTCAGACAGATGGTTTTATTCAAACCAAAAAAATGTTCTTGTTGAAGTAATCTGAAGCCGTTAACACAATTAAAATGTAAAATCTTGAAGAATTGCCTGCCTGATCAGTTAGTGGTAAAGTCATTTTACTTAAACAGGAAAATGTATGTATAGTTTTTACGTTTTACTGGCTATTGTAATTGTTGCAGCCATTGTAGGCATTTTTGAGTATGCACGCCATCAGAATAGAATTCATTCCATTCCTATTCGGATTCATATTAACGGTACGAGAGGAAAATCGAGTGTTACCCGTTTAATAGGAGCTGGCTTAAGAGCAGGAGGAATTTCGACCGTAACAAAAGTAACCGGCACATTTCCCCGCTTAATTATTGAAGATGGAACAGAGACTTATATCCACCGAAAATCAAGCGCCAATATAATTGAGCAATTGTCCATTGTTAAATATGCTGCTTTACGAAAAACAAAGGCTTTGGTAATGGAATGTATGGCTTTACAGCCGCAATACCAAACCATTACTGAAAAGCACATGATACATTCAAATATTGGTGTAATGACCAATGTAAGGCTCGACCATGTGGATGTTATGGGGCATACATTGCCTGAAATTGCGGAAACCCTTGGAAGAACAATCCCTGAAAATAAGCACCTTTTTACTTCTGAAAATGTAATACCTGATATACTGAGAAAAATGGCTGATAAGCGAAATACAGTTTCCCATATTACCGACCTGCATTCAGTTACTCAGGAAGAAATGAATGGTTTCAGTTATATTGAACATCGTGAAAATGTAGCTTTAGCTCTGGCAGTTTGCCAACATCTGGAAATTGATCGTGAAACAGCATTAAAAGGTATGTACAAAGCTGTGCCCGATGCCGGTGCATTAATGCGCTTTACTGTTGACGCATTCCATAAAAAGTTGTTCTTTTACAATGCTTTTGCTGCTAACGATCCGGATTCAACATTTATGGTTTGGCAAAAATTAAGGGATGAAATTGGTATGCAAGGTATTCGAATAGTTCTTTTAAATACCCGTCACGACCGGCTCGACCGGGCTCGACAGTTAGCGGAGATGGCAGGAAAGAAGATAAGGGAAGAAATAGATTATTTGATATTAATTGGACAATCAACGGAAGTTGTAGAAACTATGACAACCAATTACGGTCTGTCGAAGAAAAAGATAATTAATATGGGTTGGACAACTCCGGCCAAAGTGTTCGAAAAAGTATTACATGTTACCAAAAACATGGCCACTATCGTTGCCATCGGCAATATGGGCGGCATGGGAGCCGAAACAGCTGAATTTTTTGAAAACAGAAGTTTTATAAAAAATGATTGAATTAGCAATTACATTGGGTCTGATTTTTAGTTTGCTTTCTTATGAAGTGTTTGGGCTTGCTGCCGGAGGTATTGTAGTCCCGGGTTATATAGCGCTACAGTTGGCACATCCCGATCGATTGGCGGGTATTCTCATTGTAAGTTTGCTTACTTATTTAATTATCAAAGTACTGGGTAATTATACCTTTCTTTATGGCCGGCGTCAAATGGTTTTGGCTTTATTAATTGGTTGTTTATTGGCTAATTTTTCACGGTATTTTTTGAAGATTGATTTTGGAGCTACAACATTAGAACTTCAAGCTGTAGGCTGGGTAATTCCAGGATTGATCGCACATTGGTTCGGAAAACAAGGAGTCTTTAAAACATTGAGTGTGCTATTTATTACATCGGTGTTGGCGCGGTTAATTTTGATATTGTTCTTCGCGGGCGCTTTATTGCCCCAATAAAAAATGAGAGATTAAATGTATAAATTCAGGGCGAAGTCAAATATAGTATTGGGTGTTTTATCTTTTTTATCACTTTTGGCTTTTATTGCTGTGGAGAATGGTAAAATAGATAGCAAACAAGAGTGGTACAACGAGAAACTTGAAGCTGCCAAACTTTCACAATTAGCGGCTAATCATTTAAAGAACTATCGCCTGGAAAATGGAGTTTTTATTGATGTTATAAATGATCCGAATCAAACCGCATTGATCGGCCAGGAATATACGCTGGTAACTACTGACCGGGGATACATTGAAGCAAAGTTGTCAGCAACAAATCCAAATTTTGCTGCAATAATTGTCCAATTGTTAAAAGATGCCGGATTGGATGATAAAGATAATGTTGCAGTTGCAATGACAGGTTCCTTTCCCGGTTTAAATATTTCAGTGTTAGCTGCATTAGAAATCTTAAACTTAAAACCAATAGTTATTACTTCGGTGGGTTCATCCAACTTTGGCGCAAATGATCCCTTTTTTACCTGGCTTGATATGGAAGACATATTATATAAATCAAATATATTTCACAGCAAGTCCGTTGCAGCTTCCATTGGTGGAGGTTCCGACCTTGGTCGTGGATTAAGCCCTGAAGGACGCGATTTGATCATAAGCGCCATTGAAAGGAATGACATTGAATTTATCAATGAAAATCATCTTGAAAAAAGTATAGCACGACGATTGGAAATTTATGAAGAAGCCAGTCAGGGAAAGCATATTAAGGCATTTATTAATATTGGCGGTGGAATTGCCAGTTTGGGTAATACCATTAACGGGAAATTGATTCCTCCGGGGCTGACTGAATTTTTACCCATGAGAAACTATCCTGTTCGTGGAGTAATTATTCAAATGGGCCAAAAAGAGATACCGATTATCCATTTATTGAATGTAAGTCAATTAACTGAAAAATTTGGATTGCCTGATAGTCCGGTTCCCCTTCCTGAACCGGGAGAAGGTGGTATATTTGTGCAAAAAAAATATAATGTAGTTGTAACTGCCATAGCAACTTTGTTCCTGGTTATAGTAATTGTATTTGTTTATTTTAGAGAGCGTAAACACCATCAGCTTGGAACAGATGCAGTACCTTTGCCTAAAAGTCAAAAACCAACAGAAGAAGATACGGATGATATTCCGGTAGTATAATATTATATTGAAAAAATTAAAAAATGATCAATTCAAAAACAAAGAGGAAATGAAAAAGATTCAGTTAATCCTGCTCATATTAATTTTGTGTATTTCCGGTGTTAAGAGCCAGTCTGGAAGTAAATCTACCTACTTGAAACCGACAAATTTTCAAAAGAGAGTAACTACTATCATATCTGGTAAAACCAGGTATTATTATTCCTTGAGTCCAGAGAAAGCATCTGTAATAAACATAAAGGGTCCGGGAAAGTTAAGAGCAATGACACGAGGGCGGTTTATACCAGAGCAAGATGGTGATAAGATAAAATATGAGATATTTTATGCTGTAGATGGGGGAGAAGAAGAAAGTATCAAAATGAGTGGTATTGAACGCTCTAATAAAGCAACATATCTAAAAGGAACTTTGGGTGTACCGGGTCAACTTGAAGATTTTGAGATTGAGCTGGGGCGTGGCCATCATACCATAGAATTTAAACTAAAGGACGATCAAATTCCCGTTGCAGTTCGATATAGTTTTACACCAACTAAGGCTAAAAAACAAGAATGGATAGCATTTTCTCCCATACAGCCTTCTGAACCGGTTGATTTAATTTCGAGGGAAACAACCGTAGGTTATTATCGTTTTTCCAAAGAAAAACCTTTAAAAGTTCAAATAAATGGACCTACCGAATTGCGTGTATTGACCAGGATTGAAAATCATTATCAAATGAAAGGCAGAATACTTTACCGGGTTCAAATTAAAGAAAATGGTGAAGTTAAAAACACATACCAATTAAGCAGCAGGCGTTCAGAAATTGCAGTATATAAAAATGATAAAGATTTGATACCAGGGAAAGCATGTGAATTTGTTATTAGTGTACCTAAAGGAAGACATACCTATGAAATTGTACCTTTAGATAAAGATAAAAATACTGTGCTGGGCCGCTTTTTGATACCAAAGAAGGATGTGAAATTGTTAGATTAGAGTCTCTATCCTCAAATTGAAAATTAATCTTCAACGAATGAAAAATATTAAGTCAAGATATTATATTTTCCCTATAAAGCTAAGTTTGATTTTGTTGTCCCTTATTTTATTTGTTTCAGCAGTTGATGTGTTTTCTCAGGAAAATAAGAAGAAGAAAAAGAAAAAAATAGGCTTGGTGATCAAAGTTGGCCTTGCTATGACTTATGATGATAATATTCTGAAATATTCTGATAAATATTTGGATAGGTTTATGAAAAGTCAGGACCTGGGACGTTTTCATATTGATACTTATGATGATTTAATTATAAATCCATCTATAGAAGGAATCTACACTTTTAATATTTTCAAAAAGGCCAAGACCAGGATAAACGCAAGTATAAGCCCTAAATTTTATTCAGTAAATGGTGTTAAGAATTGGTACAATTGGGGTATAGGAATTCAGCAATATATTACAAAAAAGGCCAGTATTAAAATTTTATACAGTTATATACCTGATTTTTATGTCCGTCATTTTCGTGATGAACAGTGGATTGATGTTTATGGTTATGTTCCTGAGGCATTTACACCTTATGCATTTTCGAAGGATAACTTTGGCATTTATGCACAGAACACTTTTTTCAAAAGGACTCGTGTCAGGTTATCGCTGTATCATGCCAGGTATTATCATAATAAGCATTATACTGAGTATGACAGCAAGGACTGGCTTTATGGAATTAATCTATACCAGGGACTGACCAGGAACTTTAGATTGGATTTTGCTTACCAATTTGTTACTTCTGATGCAAAGGGATATGATGCATCCGTTGAAACTCCTGAAACTACCAACGGCCCTGATGCTACTTTTGAAGAAGACAGGTTTGCATTTGGAATTTATTGGAAATTACCAAAACTAAAAAAGCGTAGCAACAACCTGGATATTGATTTTTTAATGCTGTACCGATATTATTCTTCGCCTCATTCGCCACTAATTGACCCTTTGCATGTCGGGCGGGTGGATAAAAATTATCGCATATTAGTAACATATAATATTTATGTAACGAAACCTTTAAAATTATCTCTCTTTTACAACTGGCTCATGAGGGATACTGACACAAAAGCTAAGATTAACAGTATATATGTGTCAAATGAAAAAGATTACCGTCAAGATCGGATTGGATTTAAATTGGTGTATAGTTTTAAAATGTAAAGAGAGTTAACTTAACTCTTTTGCTAATTTCAATTGAAAATATAATAATTAGAATATAAAAGATGAAAAAGTTAAAATTGGTTGTATTGTTTCTGATAGGTATTAGTTTGTTTGTAGGTTGCGGAAAACCAACTACACCGGAACAAATTGAATTGCCGGATGTTTCAGGTGGATATGAAATAGTTGCAAAGTATCAAGCTTCAGGATATTCTCAAGATGTATTGAAGAAAGATAATTTGTTATACATGGCACAGGGTGAAGGTGGTTTGCTGATTGTAAATGTTTCAGATCCGGAAGATCCACAGACTGTTTCAGTAACCACTGAAGGTGTACGGGGTTATTCTACCAAAATAGCAATGATAGACAGTGTGGTATATTTAACGGCAGGCTCATTTGGAATAACTGTTATCAATGTTATTGATCCGCTAGAACCCATGCCGTCTGTTGAAAATTTTAATGTGAAACCTGCCAAAAATATGCACATCATGGATCTATATATGTTCATTGCTGTGAGCGAACAGGGTGTGAAAGTTGCAAGTCTTAATAGTCCAAATCCAATTTATCCGGAAGTTCGAGGAAGTATCCCCACTTCTGGATATGCACAAGGATTAACTTCTACAACGGACAGTACTTATTTGTTTGTGGCATGTGGTGAAATGGGTTTATCCATTTATGATATTTCAAATTTTGAGTTTGGATATGGAATATATCCACGGATAGGCTGGAGTGATACACCGGGCTATGCTGAGGATGTAATTATCAGACAGAATGATTCAATTGCTTATTTGGCTTGTGGAACTGCCGGGCTACAAATTATTCGTTATTCTAGCACTTCTGATACTACTATTGATGCAAATATTGTTGGCAGTTTGGATGAAGGTGGATATGCCAAAGAGTTGATGTATCAGGATCAGAAGATATATATGACTGCTGAGATGAGTGGCTTACAAATTATTGATGTGGCCGATGTTACCAGTCCTTATTTAATCGGTAAGGTTGATACGGAATTTGCTTTGGGAGTAGATGCGGATGAGGATTATATTTATGTGGCTGATGAAGATGAAGGGCTGATTATCATTTCTATCCCTGATTAGAATTTATTGTTAGTCTATTTTAAGAAGGGAAAATTATCAAGCCTCCGGTTAAAGAAGAAAAATCAATCATCAGCGCACCAATGAAAAAACAGCGCTTCGACTATATCGACCAGTTTCGTGGTTTTGTTGGCATTCTTATGCTTGTAGGACATAGTTCCTACTATTTTAATTCAATTTGGAAACAACTCGACCCATTTGATCCACTCTTCCCAACCTGGAGCCAGTTTGCCCTCCGATATGCCGGTTACCTCTGCGCCCCTGGATTTCTGATGATGGCTGGGGCAATGGTTTGGTGGTCCTATCAGCGACGTATTAAGAGAGGAACAGATTGGTCAGTACGCTGGTATTTGATTCAGAGAGGTCTCTTTCTCGTTGTTGCTCAAATGACCTGGGTGAATTCATCCTGGGGCGGTTTTCGCACATTTAATCCCTGGCATTTTGGAATCATTGCATGTATCGGTATATCTATGATACTGCTAGTGTTCATAATAAAATTGCGGTGGCAATTCAGACTCCTTATTGGATTAGCTATTCTGGTAATTCACCCTTTTTTACTGAATATTCATTACGATACGGAAAACATTCATGAGCAGGTTCTGATGCAAACATTCATCGACTCAGGCGATTTTAATAAATATCCGGTTTTGCCCTGGTTTGCTTTGGCAATATTGGGATCAGTGATGGCCAATGGGTGGCTCAGCATCTGGAAAACAGATAGAAGGAGAATGTTAATGAGTATCGGGATAGCTGCAATAGCCTTTCTTTTAGCTATAGTCATAAGGATGGCACGTGGTTATGGCAATATTACTCCATTTTCTGAATTTGGATCCTGGTCATTTTTATTAGACCAGAAATATCCACCCAGTCTCTTTATGAATCTTTGGTTTTTTGCTTCGGTGGTTTTGGGAGTTTGTCTGTTCATTGCAATAGGTAAACTATCTCCTAAACTTTTGATGGTATTTAGTATACCAGGGAAAGTACCCTTATTTTTCTATGCTGTACATCTTGCAATTTTGGGCATTTTTGTGAAACGTTTAAATATTTTTTATAGAGAAGGTGAAGTACTGGAATCATTATTAGGAGTAGTCATAATGCTGGTTGTGATGCTTCCGTTATGCAAATGGTTTTTTGGTGTGAAAAGAAGAAGTAAGAATTATTTCATTCAAATGATTTAATAGGGTAGGCATAAAAATGACGAATTTAAAAACTATATCGCTATCCCTATTAACCTTGCTCTTTGCGCTAGGATTTGGATGTACAAGCCGTATTGAAATACCTGTAACAGACGAAAATTCAACACTAATTTATCTTCCAAAAAAAGTTAATGACATTTCAGCGAAAATTATCTTCTGCAGAAAAACAGATAAAAAAACCGGAGATCCAATTGGCGCAGGTTCAGCTTTCACGATAATGGAAGATGGGAGAGTTCAGGCTATTGTAGACATTGAAAATCGTTTTGCTAAAGGTAATCGCGAATTAATGTTTCACCTTGACTGGATTGACCCGCATGGAAAGTCCATATACCTAAAGCGTATAATTCGTTTGCCAGATGATTCCAGCTCTGTTTTAAAAAGTTCTATATCGATTGTCCCTGAAACCCGTGAACCTGGAGAATATACATTACAAGTATACTATTTTCGTGAGTTGATCGCCGAGAAGAAATTTGAACTCCTGCCGAAATTTCAAATCTCCGATTATGCTGAAAAAGAATTTTTTTCTCAATTAGTTTTTTGCAGCAAAGTAGATAAAAAATCAGGGGAGCGAATTGGAGTAGACTCAATTTTTACAATTGGAGAGAAAGAGAAAGTTCGTGCTTATTTTGATCTAATAAATCATTCAGAATTTGGCAATCGGGAATTGTTATTTCATTTCGACTGGATTGGTCTGAATGACTCTTCTTTTTATAAGAAACAGATTGATTTAGCTTCCGATGATACCTCCTACACGATAGCCAGTGCTATAACAATTTCACCTGAAAAACGACAACCGGGAGAATATGCATTGCGGTTATATCTTTTTAATGAATTGATTACGGAGAAGAATTTTGAACTCATTCCTGAACCAAAAGTAATTCCTTTACAAGTTAAGGCAAGCATAATACTCTACCGTAAATTGGATAAAAAAACCGGTGAGCGAATTGATGAAGGTACGGTTTTTACGCTTAAAAATAAGAGAAAGGTTCGTGCATTTGTAAATTTTGAGAGTCTTTCCAATGTTGGTGAACAGGGCCTGGAATTCCGATTAGAATGGATTGGGCCAGATGGCAAATCTTTTTACGAGAAAAAAATTGTTCTTGCTCCTGGTGATCTTACTTCGGCGATAAATAGTTCTATCTCAATTTCACCTGACAAAAGACAAGCTGGAGAATATAGCTTGAGGTTATTCCTTTTCAATGATTTGATTGCTGAGAAGAAATTTGAACTCCATCCGGAGTCTTAGCTCGCCCAATTTTGAGTTATCAAACTAAAATACATTTCATAAATTTAGGTATTTTTCCTCAATTCGTCAACCCTTTTATCGGAACCAAAAATTTTTCCCCACCCCACTCAGCTAAGTCTCCCGACATGTTTTATGGCAGTGTTTTAGATTACTTTATAAAATAGTTATATTTGTAAATTATAGCTTTATCTAAATCTATCACAATGAAAAAGTTTTATCTGCTTTACTTTTTGCTTATATATTTATTTAGTACTGAATATAAAGCCTTTGCTCAATACCCAACATGGGATACCATATCTATGGATCCGACAGTCATGTTTTCCGACATGTGTGTTTTGCCCGATGGCCTGCATGGGTGGGTTGTTGGGGCAACCGGAGCCGGAGGAGAATTACTTTCAAGTGTTGTACATACTGCAAGTGGTCAGGATTGGGAACAAGTTTCTTTTCCGGCATCAAATTATGTTACTTTACAAGGTGTTTATTTTGTAACTCCTGATTCGGGCTGGGTTGTGGGTTATAACGGCGTAATCTATGCTACATTGGATGGTGGGCAGACATGGCAGCAACAAATTAGTGGAACCAGCAGAAAATTGGCAAGGGTATATTTTATTGATCATTTAACAGGTTGGATTACCGGCGGATGGCAGGATGGAAGTTCTTTTCTTGTCCTTAAAACTACAGACGGAGGAAATAACTGGCAGGATTTGAGCTTTGGATCAACTTGCTATAGTAGTCTGGATATTTATTTCAGCGATGAACAAAACGGCTGGATTTGTGGCCATGACAATACGCTTGATCCTCACATCCATCATACAACTGACGGTGGGCTTACATGGTCAAGCCAGGTTGCACCGGCAGGTTCCGGAACACCTCATGCGGTTGAATTTGCCGATGAAAATATTGGTTGGATCACAACTTCAAGTTTATATCTATCTCCTATAGGAGCAATCTTACATACCACTGATGGAGGAGAAACTTGGGAGATACAAACTTATACAGGATTGCACTATAATTATTGCCTGGATGTAAAGGATGCCCAACATGTAGCGCTTGCCGCAGTGCAGATTTTACAACCACAGGGCCAGAAAATTTTTGTTACCTCTGATGGAGGCCAGAACTGGACTGCTAAAATCCCACCGGTAGAGCAATATACATCTGCAATTCAATATGTAGGAGATGATATCTGGTTTGCCTCCGACTATAGCCAAATATTACACAGCCCTGATAATGGCGATACCTGGGATTGGGATTATAAGGCATCATTGTGGAAATCTATAGGTTGGAGTGATATGAATAACGGTTGGGTCATTGCCGGAACAAATGCAGGTACTGATGGCTATTGCTATAGGTCAACTGATGGGGGTGATACATGGTTCAGGGATGAAAATGCCCCAGGAGGTGCCCAGGTTCAATTTATCAATGCAAATACCGGTTGGATGCTATGGGAGGGTAATAGTTCTTCAGTCTGGCGGACAACTGACGGGGGAAATGTATGGAGTCAGTTTTATGTAGGAACTGGTAATTGGATTGGTAATATTTTCTTTGTCAATGAAAATAAAGGTTGGGCACACGGCAGCAACGGAATCATAAAGGTTACGCAGGATGGTGGGATTTCTTGGACAAACCAGTCAAGCGGAACAACGAATTATGTCGCGGTAGTATTTTTTGTTGATGAAAATGAAGGTTGGACTGCAGGAGGTTATGGAGGTGGCAATGGTTTTATTCATTACACATCAGACGGAGGAAATACATGGACACCACAGACACCTGCAATGACTGATCATTTCCAGGCAGGGTATTTTACAAGTGATAAAAATGGCTGGTTGGCTGCTGTAAATGGCAGGATTCATAAAACAACTGACGGTGGGCTAATCTGGACAGTGGTTTCACAGGTCAATCATGATTATATGGACAAACTAATAATGGAAGATGATAATACAGGTTGGCTGGCAGCCCGAAATCATTATGGGAGTGGTTCGGGTGAAGATGGAAGAGGATTTTTATATAAAACTGAAGATGGCGGAATGTCATGGGATCTGGAATGGACCGGCCCATGGATAAAAAGCGGCTTCGGAGACCTGACATTCCAATGGCCGGGGAAACTTTGGGCATGCGCATCGCACAATACAATCCTGGAACTGGTAACCGGAACAACAGGTTTTAGGGAGATTTCTGTTACGTCTTCCAAAATGCAAATTTCACCTAATCCATTCAATGCAGTTGTAAAAATTTCATATTTACTGGATGAACCTGCTAAAGTCAGTTTGAGCATCTATAATGTTTCAGGTAGGTTAATTGAAACCCTGGTTAACAGGAAACAGGAAAAGGGCAATTATAATGTATCATGGGACGGTAGTGAATTATCTGAAGGAATCTATTTTTTTACTGTACGGATTGGCAATAACGTTTGGACTGAGAAAATTATTAAAATATAACGAAAGGAATTGGCTTATAATAAAAAAAGCCGGAAATTTCCAGCATTCTGAGGTTAACTTTTTGTTTTCCTCCATCGCGACAATCTGCTTTTTTTTGGCCATCACCGCTTTTATTTCTGCAAAGATAAACGGCTTATCTTTGTTTTCTGGTGCAAAAGTAAGCAAAACAGGAGAGCTGCATGTTAATTTTATGTTAAGAAATCATCAATATTATGAAACAAAAAAGGCCACCGAATTGGCAGCCTTTAAAATATTTTTAGTTACGTGTCCTTAAAATTTATATCCAATTCCAACCAGCAGCGTAATAGCGCTGGTTTTTACATCGCTTAAGTAACCCTCAAGTTCCGGCATTGTTTTGTCCTTAAATTCTCCAATATTTGCTAAACCTAAACTATACCTTGCATTTCCAAAGGCATGCCAGGGACTTTTTCTCCCTCCGAATGGAATATTAACACCGGCGCCAAATACAACACCATAATCAAAACCTGAATATTCGTCACGATATTTTCTTTCATCCGTGCCTGGATCATTATCATGATCATATGTTTTTTTGCCATCTTGAGATAAGCCAAATAACGGTGCCCCAAATGCACCTACTTCACCAAATCCGGTAATACCTTTTGGATCTCCAAATGAAAATTTAGCTAAAATGGGAACCTGAACATAGGTGAAATTCTGGTTAACGGCCATTGTATCAATAATGCCTTCGTTATTTATGACAGGATAATCTAATGTTCCCCCTTTCGTCTGAGCACTCAATTCTACCTGGATTGAAAACATTTCTCCAAAATTGCCTGAAATAACATCATCCATGGCATAATTTGCAAAAATTCCGATGTTATATCCAACCATCATACTATTGTTCTTTACCGATGAACCTCTCAGGCTTGATAAATTTACACCAACACGTCCACCTCCGGTAAATTGTGCAATTAGGCCTGAATTTAATCCCAAAAAGGCTATTGCAATTAGCAGGATTCTAAGTTTGTTAATTCGGATCATTGTAACTATTTTTTATCAGGTTATAACTATTTATTAATTAACAATTTGACATCAATATTGTTTATGTTTTTGATTTATACCTGCATTTTATTAAATAGTTACAGAAGTTCCTAATTTATTTTGTATAGTTTTTATGGTTTATTACTAAACACTAATTTATCATTGCTAAATTTGATGCATATGTTTGTGTTTTAAGTATTTCTCCCTATAATCATTTAAGAAGGTTCATTCAGAATACTTTTTATAAAGTTCACAGTCTCTCAAATTTTTCAATATAAAATTAGAAGGCGATGGAAAAGGAATTATTGTATCAACATCTGAAAAAATACAACATTATATTTTGAGGGAGAGGGTGTTATAAAAATAATCCAGAATTTGGGCCTATTTTTATTTTAACAATTTTTTCACATTTGAATACTCTTTTAAAATTTTGAGCATCTTTGTACGTTAATTGGTAAGTTTTGAAGTAGTTGTTAAATTTAAACCACATTTTAATGTCCTTTAAAGTCTTGTTTAGCAGAGGGCTTTTATCAATAATTTTATTATTTACAATAATTTCTAAAATTATTGCAGAGGATAGTATATTTCCAGATACCATCCGGTCTTGTAAAGTTGATAGCCTAATGTTGGACGCCGGAATAGAATGGGAAACATATCAATGGAGTACTGGAGATACAACCCAATTTATTTGGGTGAACATTACCGGGGATTATTGGGTCAATGTGATATATGACACTATTGATATAACTGATACTGTTTTTGTAAGTTTAATTGATGCCGAAATTGTTCAAAACGATACTTCCATATTATGTGCTGATACCATCATGCTGAATGGAAGTTCAGATTTTTATGATTATACCTGGTCAACATCGTATTCGATGGAAGAAATTATCGGCACTGATGATTCAGTTTTAGTATATCCAAGGGACACCTCTTATATTTATTCTAAAATTGCTGATCCAGCCCTGAATTTTGTTTATTGTATAGATAGTGCTAAGGTTAGTGTTGAATCTATAATAGTTGTTGATTCATTGGAACAATGGCAAATGGCATGTCCTGATATAAATAAAGCAGCAGTGCGTATTGAAATATCAGGAGGATATCCTCCATATGAATATGATTGTACCGAAG
>JAUVJI010000076.1 GCA_030596605.1 Bacteroidales bacterium | reverse complement strand
TGTATAATTCTGATCATAACCTGATATATATCGATAACAACAACAGGATATATGTTTTTTGGTTTTATAATAATAAATTAATGTATTACAGGTATTTTGAAAACAGTTACTGGAGTGATACCATTTGTCCGTATCCGGGAGATCATAAATGGGGGCTGCTATCGGCAGTAATTGATGATAATAATGATATTCATTGCGTTGGAAGTTATAGTGATCCCGGGCCTCCCGTTATTCCACAAAGTAAAATATATTTCAAATACGAATATTCAAACAATTACTGGTCTGATAATACAGCAATCAGCATAAATGTATCTGGCGGAGGATCGGATATTGATGTTGATCAGCAAAACAACCCCCACATTGCATGGCGGCAAAAAACTATTGATACAGGCCCAAACAACGACAGCACCATGTACACTTTTTTCAATGGCAGCAACTGGTCGGAACCTGAACTTGTGGTAAACGATCCCTACGAACAAAAAATAGCTATTGATCCTTACGACAGAGTACACATATTAGATCGTGAAAAATTAGAAACGGGCCATAAATTTGTGCATTACCAGAAATACAGTGGTTTATGGCAGGGATATATTATTGATGAATCAGATATAGTAGTAAACAATCCTGCAATTATTGAAAACAATAATGTTTTATACTTAGCTTACTACAAATGTTATTCAGATAATGACTGTAAAATTAAATTTACAAAAAATATTTTAACAACAGGTATTGATGCTGAACAGTATGTTTGCAATGAAATTAAAATTTACCCCAACCCTTTCAAAACAGAAACAACCATTGAATTTACAACAAGCAAACAGCAGCAAATAGATATATCAATTTACGATTTAAGCGGAAAACATATACAAACAATTGAAAAAAAAGAATTTCCACCGGGTATATACAAACATAAGTGGTTGGGTACAGGTAAAAACGGAAAGGAGGTAAATGCCGGGCTATACCTTGTGCGATTGCTTACCGGCAGGCATGTAATAACAAAACCGGTGGAGTTAGTTAAATAAATAGTATTAACCGGCTTATACCGGAATATGGGAGAAAGCTGCGACCTGAAAACGACTACCGGGCGCGGTTCCTCCCCGCTATCCGGTAACAGCCCGCAAAATTAAACAATTATGAAATACAAATTTCAAATCTTTACAGTATTGCTGGCAATGATTGTTGCCGCAGGTGCATTGAATGCACAGCAAAAGTATGCCCTGATAATCGGGGGTGATTACAAACCGGGTGAAGAAATACCCGACAACCATAAGTGGAACAATGGTTTGGAAATAGACCCTGTTAAAGGATACGATGAATTCTGGAACGACACCTACCTGATGTGGAAGTTGCTATATGATTACAAGTACAGATATTCCAATGATAACATTAAAGTGCTTTTTGCTGATGGTATTGATTATTCCATTACATTCCCGGAAGTGGATAACTACTATAAATCATTACCAAACTTCATTAATATTCCTTTTATTACTGATGCTGCAGCAACAGAATATGAGGTTGAACAAGCACTTATTGAACTGGACAATGTAATGACTGAAAAGGACTACCTGTTCATCTGGATTATGAGCAATGGGGGCAATACCCCATCTGGTGACTCTTATGTATATTTATGGGGCTACCCGGATCCTCATCCTGATTATGACGGTTTACTTTACGACTATGAATCAAACACTCTCCTGGACGATATTGAAGCGGATAAAAAAGTTGTAATTGTTCAGGCGCCTAATTCGGGTGGGTTTGCAACTGTACTGGAAGAAGATAACACCATTGTTTATACATCTTCTGATATCAATGAATCTGCCAGCCGGGCAAACGATACACCTTATGACGAAAATGAGGAGTGGGAACCAATAAGAGAAAATATATAGTTGATGAGAGTGATGCCAAAGTAACTGTTCAGATCAATCTGAAAACTTTAAAACCAAAAGATTAAAAACAGCCTGCCATAATGTTTACTAATAAAAATTATTAACCAATAATTCAAATCTAATAATTTTAAATGTTTTGAACTGTTTAGAATATTCAAACATTTGATCATTTGATATTGTTTCGGATTTATAGTTTCGGATTTAGAATTTTAATCTCATTTAATAATTTCCCTGCATTTTATATTTTTTATAAGGGTAAAACCAATCCCGTGTGTATTACTTCTGAAATCGAGAATTATTGTTTAACTAAAATTTAAAAAAATGAAAAAAGTAAAAGTGATCTTAACGGTAGGTGTCCTGTTTTTTGGTTTGATCTTTCAATCCTGTCAAAAAAATGAACTGGACCCTGTAAATGAAAATGAAAACATTATGCCTGAACGTTTCAAGGTAGACATTCCCAATTCTATTAGTTCGGTATCCTATTACAAAGATGCCAATGTGGATACATTACAGGGAAACGATATTTATGAACACCTGAGGACTTTTATTCATATTGGTGAAGCAGCTGCTGATATCGTTGGTGAAATCATCCTGGTGATCAGCTGGCATAATCTTAGTCAGCCCATGTCATTTACTTATGTGAGTGATGATGATGGAAGGCCCAAATATGTGGTCATTATTGAAAATGCCCCTTTTGAAGGCTATACATGGCAGTATAAAATGACCATTACAGATGAAGGTGCGGATCAAAATGAAAATACAGCGATGCAGATCTTTTGGGACAAAAGCCCAACTAAGGGTATTGCAATATTAAATCCTTACAATATTGACCGTACCACCGATCCGATATATGCTGAAACCATGTACAGGATAGATTATAGTGAAGGAAGCGAAATGGGGTATACACATCATATGATCGTCACTATTGACGGTTTACCATTAGAAGATCCATTGACTAACCCATATTCATTATCAACACTGAAAATGTTTGTTGGGAAAAATGGTGATGTTGTGAGTGTTTATGGTAATTCAGAACATCCAAATGCTACATTTTTCACCGGTGAAGCAGGTTTCGACTGGGCATTTACTGCAGCTGGAAAAAATTCAACCGATATAGGTGTTGCAGAGGTTGGGCTTCCTTCAAATACTTTGAATTCGAGTGACCATTACACCTTGCTTGTAGAAAATTCAATTAAAAATGTGTTTACCGAACAAATTTATGCGGTGTGGCCATGGATTGATCCTGAAACTGTTGAAGTATATCTTTATAATACCGATGCTCCCGGCTTTTTTAACCAGTATGGATTTATCCAAGGAGGTACAGCGCCTTCACCGGCTTACAATAGCCTGATCAGTATTATTGCAGGGTTAACACCTTATAATCCGGCAGTAATTAACGAACTGGAAATCTTGTTTGATAATTAATTGTGCTTTTTCTCACAAACGAAAGGTTGCCGTTTTAAATGGCAACCTTTTTTTGTGCAAGACTTAGCAAGTCGAAGCAGGTTGGTGTGAAGGAGACTTGCTCAGTCGGGAATAGGAGGCTCTTTCAACAAACCAAGTCTCCAACCCTTTTTTCCAGCCTCAACTTGGTGTGTTTCAATCGTTATATTTGTTATAAAGAATCCTAATAAATGTTAAAACGTGATTCTGGCATATAATTGGGTTTTATTTACTGCGTTAATTAAATATTATGTTTAACCCACAAATACATTTCTTATGAAAAGATCAATCGTTTTTTTATTGCTCGTTATTCCCTTTATCGCTTTTTCACAATACTTACTTGAGGAAGGTTTTATAAGCCTTGAAACAAATGACAAGGTTCACAACAATTTTACATTTAAAAACCTTAGGATTTACCCACTGATTGGTGGTGAGCATTTCCGGGAGGCTCATCAGGATATAGGAATTTATACCAACTTGGAAGAAGCCCTGAAACAAAATAAAGTGGTTATCACTGAAAAGGGTGGTGAAGTTCAGGAACGTGCAGGTTTTAATAATGACGAATTGCAAGTAGAAGAACAGGGTCAAAGCCGGCAGTCATTTGAAGCTGATGGCGAGGTAAACGAACTTTATGTTGAAAATGTATCGCAGGACACCGTTTATTTAATGGCCGGAGAAGTTGTAAAAGGTGGTAAACAGGATAGGGTACTGGCTTCAGATATGATCCTTGCACCTAATAGTGGCAAAGTTGAACTACCGGTTTTTTGTGTGGAACACGGACGGTGGAGTTATAAGTCATCCGACGCAGGTTTTTCTGAATATTTTACGGTTTCTTCAAATTCAGTGAGGGGAAAAGCAGTTAAAGAAAAAAACCAGTATGAGGTGTGGGATGCTGTTGCCGAGGTTACTGAAAAACAAGGCGCTGTTTCAGGTAGTGGTACATATACTGCACTTGAAGATGCTGATGATTACAAAATAGCCCTTGAAGAATATTCTGAATATTTCATCAATCAACTTAAACAGATGGATAATTGTATAGGGTTTGTTGGGGTAACCGGCAACAGGATCATCGGATGTGATATTTTTGCCACACCTGAATTGTTTGAAAAGCAAAGCAATAATTTGCTGGATGCCTATATCACCGAAGCCATAGCCGAAGGTGAGAAAATAAAAATTAAGGATAAAGAAATTCTATCCTATCTCAATGAGTTTCTTTCAGATGAAAGCACACAGGAAGATGTAGTTAATTCCAAAGGGATGCAGTATAAATATAGAGGCAGGAAACTGCATTTAAATACTTATTAAAACCATATAAGGAACATAAGTTCATATAAGCATATTCTTATGTGTTCCTTATATGTCTTATATGGTCTTTTTTTTGATTTTAAACCTCTTAAACATTTTTTTCTCAAATTCCCAGAAAAACTTAAACTGACCTAATATGGTTCCATAAAAAAGCAGTATGATAAAATACGATGGCGTAATGGTAACAAGATAAACAGGAACAACAATCCATAATGAAGTGGTTGAATCTATTCCCAGAAAAGCAAAAACAGGCCGTTTTACAAATAATGTTGAACTTCCCGTAATGGCAAATATGAAAAAAATCAACCAGAACTGGAAGTTACTTGTAATGCCCCATTTATGTTTTAATTTTTTGAACATTTGTTTTCAAGATTGGCAATTGAACAGTAAGAAACGGTATATGTTTTAATTCGCATTAATAAATTTACCTTCCAAAGAAAAACAGATTTTTTACATCTAATAATTTTCTGTTCTTTTGTCAGGCTCAAAAATAATACTAAATGCTTCTTCTAATTATTCTTTTTTCACTTCTTATTATCATCGGGATCTTGATTATTTTGATGACAAAAATGTATACCAATAAATTTGAAGCACACATCAAAACTCCGGGTGAATATGGAATTCCATTTGAATCTGTCAGGTATCCCACAAAAAATAGCAGAAAGCTTTATGGATGGTGGATACCGGCTCAAACGGAAAAAACAGAAAAAGCATCTACCCTTATTTTGGTTCATGGCTGGAACCGGAATGTGGGAAGAATGATGCCGTATATTAAAGAACTTCATCCGGCAGGTTATAATTTGCTTGTCTTCGATTCGCGTAACCACGGAAGCAGTGATCCTGATGAATTTTCATCCATGCCTAAATTTGCCGAAGATATAATTGCATCCATTGATTTTCTGGAAAAGAAACCTGAACTAAATCTTGAAAACTTAGGCGTTATAGGACTATCAATGGGCGGGGCTGCAACCATTTATGCAGCTTCAAAAGATGATCGTATCCGTAAAATAATCACAGTTGGTGCATTTGCCCATCCTGCCTCAATAATGAAAAGGGAAATCCAAAAAAAACACATCCCATATTTTCCTTTTATCTGGCTGTTTTTTAATTATGTACAATACAAAATCGGTACTTCTTTTGAAGCTTTTGCCCCCATCAATAATATTGGGAAAGTAAAAGGGAATATATTACTAATCCATGGTGAATTGGATGATGTTGTTCCGATTGAAGAAGCAGAAGCTATGGAACAAACTGGAAATTCATCAAAAGTTAAATTATGGGTTATACCCGAAAAGGGCCATTCCGATTGTCATGAGTTTCCTGAATATTGGCAGCGTGTAAAGACATTTTTAAAAGAATCCTAAATAGCCAGGAAAGACTATATAAATTTCTGACTTCATTGCATTCCCGCGAAAGCTGGGAATCCAGAAAATGATATAATCTTTAAAAGTTATTGAGCAGGTATGGTCATAGGATTGATCTCGATATCAGCCATATCTTCCAGCTTAATAAGCTGATCGTCTGTATAACCGTTGAATTCTTTTAAAACAAAATTGATAACTGAAACCGCTTCCTCAATAGTTTTAACCTGTGGTGTCATTGGTGCGTTGAAAGTTTCACCATTCACAACCATTTCTTCATGTGATCCGTTCAATGTTTGAGCTACCGCTCTTCTCAGGTCTGCAACCACGTAATCTGCGTTAGCCAATGGAGGAAAAGCACCTTTAATACCTTTGGCATCAGCCTGGTGGCAAACAATGCATTTCTCTTTATAGATCTTTTCACCTAATTCTAATTGAGCTTTTAATCCTGAATCTTCTTCAACCACAACCTCTTCCTGTGCAGGTTGTTGTTCTTCCTGGTCTGTTTGAGATGTGTCGGCTGTACCTCCGCCACCACATGCAGCAAAAAATACAACTGTTAATACTGTCAAAAATGCTAAAATTTTGTTCTTTTTCATGATAATTATTTTAGTTGATTTAAAATGAAATTTTTTGCAAAAGTAAATTTAATTTAGACAAATGTGGCAAAAAATCCACATTGTCATTTTGTCATAAAAAACCGGATGGCATAGGCTTTGTAAAATGGGGTTCAGTAAAAATTGAAATAAAAATATAAATATGCAAAAGGGAACAATCAACGTACAGACCGAAAACATTTTTCCAATTATCAAGAAGTTTTTATACTCCGACCATGAAATATTTCTCAGGGAATTAATTTCTAACGCTGTTGATGCTACTCAGAAGTTGAAAACACTCGCATCGATGGATAAAGTAAAAGGCGAACTGGGTGATCTGACCATTCATGTGGAATTGGATAAGAAAAAGAAACAATTGAAGGTGATTGATCGTGGAATCGGGATGACAGCTGAGGAGGTTGATAAATTTATTAACCAGATTGCTTTTTCGAGTGCTGAGGATTTTATTAAAAAATACAAGGGAAAATCAGAAGCAGATAAAAATGCATTGATAGGTCATTTTGGACTGGGATTCTACTCTTCTTTTATGGTTTCTGAAAAAGTTGAAATTTACACCAAGACATATAAAAAAGGTGGCCCTACCAAAGCCGTACGCTGGGAATGTGACGGTAGTCCGGAATATACAATTGAGGAAATTGACATGACGGAAAGGGGAACCGAGATCATTCTTCACATTGCTGATGATTCGACTGAATTTTTGGAAGAATACCGTATCCTTGAGTTGTTGAAAAAGTATTCAAAGTTTTTACCGGTTCCTATTCAATTTGGTATGGAAAAGACCTCCGAGAAGACAGGTAAGAAAGACAAAGATGGAAATGATGAATTTAAAGAGGTTGAAAAATCCAGGATCATCAACAATACCAAACCGGCCTGGACACAGAAACCGGCAGAGTTGAAGGATGAGGATTACAAGAATTTTTACCGGGAAGTATACCCCATGAATTTCGAAGAACCCTTGTTCCATATTCACCTAAATGTGGATTATCCTTTCAACCTGACAGGAATTCTTTATTTTCCAAAATTGAAGAAAAATATTGAGGTTCAGCGCGACAAGATACAGTTGTACAGTAACCAGGTTTTTGTAACGGATTCGGTTGAAGGAATTGTTCCCGATTTCCTGACTCTATTACATGGTGTTCTCGATTCGCCGGATATTCCTTTGAATGTTTCAAGGAGTTTTCTTCAAAGTGATGCCAATGTGAAGAAAATTTCAAACCACATCATGAAAAAGGTTTCGGATAAGTTGGAGGAAATGTTTAAGAATAACAGGGCAGAATTTGAGAAGAAATGGGATGATATAAAAGTGTTTATTCAATACGGAATGATTTCCGAACCCAAGTTTTATGAGCGTGCCGAAAAAATTACTTTGTTCAAGAACGTTGATGGAAAATACTTTACTATAAAGGATTATAAAAAGTATGTTGAAAAAGCACAAAAGGATAAAGATAAAAAGCTGGTTTATTTATATGCAACTGATAAAGATGAACAACATGCTTTTATCGAAAGCGCCAAAGAGAGGGGATATGATGTGTTGGATATGGATGGGATTTTGGACAATCATTACATCAATACGTTAGAGCAAAAATTTGAGAATACAACTTTTGCCAGGGTAGATGCCGATACCATAGATAAGATTATCAGAAAGGAAGAAGATCAGCCATCCAAGCTTTCAGAGAAGGATCAGGAAACCCTGAAACCATTGTTTGAAAAATATGCAAATAAGGAAAAGTATTCCATCCTCTTTGAGAGCTTAAGCGAAAAAGACCAGCCTGTTATAATAACACAGCCTGAGTTTATGCGCAGGATGAAAGATATGCAAAAATTGGGTGGTGGTATGGATTATATGGGTGCCATGCCGGATTCATATAATCTTGTTGTAAATTCAAATCATAAGCTGGTAAATAGTATTCTGAAAGAAAAGGACAATAAAAAACAGGAAAACCTTGTTAAACAGGTAACCGATTTGGCCAAGCTTTCACAGAATTTGCTTAAAGGACAGGAGCTGACAGATTTTATCAAAAGAAGTGTTGACATAATAGGGAAATAATTCAAAATATAATCAACCAACAGAAAACATATTAATATGAAATCAATTAAAAAATCCTGGATCATCATTGGCATCATTGTCATCGCCGGGTTATTGTTTTATTCATCCATCAAAGGAACTTATAACAACATGGTATCACTTGATGAAGGAGTTACTTCGCAATGGGCGCAGGTTGAGAATGTTTACCAGCGCAGGGCCGATCTTATTCCAAATCTGGTAGCAACCGTGAAGGGTTATGCAGAACACGAAAGGGAAACACTGGAAGGAGTGATAGAGGCGAGGTCAAAAGCAACTTCAGTTACCATTGATCCTACAAATTTAAATGCAGCATCAATACAACAGTTTCAGGCTGCACAGGATGGACTTAGTTCAGCGCTTTCGAAATTAATGGTAGTTGTTGAGCGCTATCCTGATTTAAAGGCAAACCAGAACTTTCTGGAGTTGCAAACACAGCTTGAACGGACTGAAAACAGGATTGCCGTTGAAAGGAGAACTTTTAATTCTACGGCACAGAATTATAATACCTATATCAGGAGCTTTCCGAAAAACATTTATGCCTCCATGTTTGGTTTTGAGAAGAAAGATTACTTTGCAGCACAGGTAGGAGCCGAAAAAGCACCGGAAGTTGAATTTTAATTATCAGAATTATGTCAGTTAAAAATTTCTTTTCAACACAGGAAAAAGAAGATATCACCATTGCAATAAAAAATGCAGAACTGGATACTTCCGGGGAAATTCGGGTTCATGTTGAAAATACATGCAAAGGAGATGTTAAGGATCAGGCTGCTTATCTTTTTGACAAGCTTGAAATGCAAAAAACAGAACAACGTAACGGCGTTCTCTTTTACCTGGCCATAAAAAACAGGAAATTTGCCATTCTCGGTGATGTAGGAATTAACAAGGTCGTTCCAGAAGATTTTTGGGATGATATCCGTGATCATATGCTGAACCACTTCAGGGAAAATGATTTTGCTGATGGCCTTGTAGAAGGAATAACCATGGCCGGCCAGCAATTAAAGGAACATTTTCCATATCAGACAGATGATGTTAACGAGTTACCTGATGAAATATCATTTGGAAAGTAACAGTCCTTTCAGGTTGATGCAAGGTTAAGAGTAGGAAACCTGAAAAGTCGAAACCATATAAAAATGAATCTTAAAAAACTACATATTGCTTTTATCATCCTGGTTGCTTTCTCAACACAAATAATTGCCCAGGATATTCCGGACAAACCGGTTCCGCCAAAATTGGTAAATGATTATGTCGGATTGCTGTCAGGCCAGGAGGTAAATTATCTTGAGAGAAAGCTGGTTGCTTTTAATGATACCAATTCTACTCAAATAGCCGTTGTAATTATAACCACACTTAACGGTTACGATATCTCGGATTATTCTCAGCGATTAGCTCAAAAATGGGGAATTGGGAGAGGGAAATATGACAATGGAGCCATCATAGTTTTAAAACCAAAAACCGCACAGGAAAAAGGGGAAATAGATATTGATGTGGGTTATGGACTGGAACCGATCATTCCTGATATTACTGCCAAAAGGATAATTGATAATGAGATGATCCCCATGTTTAAAAACAACGATTACTTTGGTGGTCTGAATGCTGCTGTAGATATTATGATCTCATTGGCAGCAGGACAATTTTCAGCAGATGAATATCAAAAACGAACTGAAGGTGGGGGAGGTTTGATCGGATTTTTAGTCCCAATCATTGTTATGATCATTATATTCTCAATGATCAACCGTCGTAGAAATAATTATTATGATTCCACAGGAAAAAGTAGTTCACTTCCTTTATGGACAGCTCTATGGATGGGAAGCATGATGGGCGGCAGCAGCGGAGGTTCATGGGGGAATTTCAGTTCCGGTTCCGGAGGTTTTGGAGGCGGCGGAGGCGGTTTCGGTGGTTTTGGCGGTGGCGGCTTTGGTGGTGGCGGTGCCAGTGGAAGCTGGTAAACGAGATATTTTATTAATCGGATGACCATGAGTTATCCGGTGAATTGAGATGGGTCGCGCCAGCACAACTATCCTAACCAAATACATGACAGAATTATCACGATTAAGAATTGTAACCCCAATACAAAAGGGAAAGGAAGTGTTCTATTAAACAGCGATCTGGCGGGGAAAGTAGAAGGGTAATTAGATACAAAATGAATATCTGATTTTTGTTGATATCTTTTCAATTTATTCCTGCATATTTATACATTTATTATTAAATTTGCAGGAATAATTATTTTATGGTTGACAGGTTACTCAAAAATAGGATTTTAGCAGTATTGAAATTTTTTCCAGCTGTCGCTATTTTAGGACCAAGGCAGTCAGGGAAAACAACACTTGCCAAAGTGGTCAGAGATAATCTTGAACGGGAATCGTTTTATCTTGACCTGGAGAATCCGTTGGATCAGGTTCAACTCACTAACCCACCTGCCTTTTTTAAAGCAAACAGCGAAAAATGTGTTATCATTGACGAAATACAGCGAAATCCTGAATTGTTTCCTATCCTGCGATCTGTAATTGATGAGGATAGAAAACCGGGCCGGTTCATTTTATTAGGATCTGCAAGTCAGGAACTCCTTTTTATGAGCTCTGAAACCCTTACCGGAAGAATCGTTTATCTGGAGTTGAATCCTTTTTTATTTTGTGAAATAAAAAACCTTAAACCAAACATAGATCACTGGATAAGTGGTGGATTCCCCCAGCCCTTCCTAACCGATAGCATTCAATTCAGACACGAATGGTTTAAGTCATTCTATACCACTTACATTGAAAGGGATTTAAGGCTTCTTGGGCTTAATGCTAATACCCAAAATTTATCAAGATTTTTTATGATGCTGGCTCATCAATCAGGTAATATTCTTAACAAAAGTAGCTTATCAAAATCACTCGAACTTAACCTGGCAACCCTTTCGAATTATCTCAATTATTTCGAACGGGCATTTTTAGTCAGGGTATTGCAACCCTGGCACCAAAACATTAAAAAACGGCTGGTGAAATCACCCAAAGTATATATCAGGGATGCCGGCTTACTGCACTATTTACTTGGTATAAATGATTATAATTCAATTCTTGGGCATCCAATCATAGGGCATTCCTGGGAAGGCTACATTATTGAACAAGTGATCGGTTGCCTGGGTGATGATTATGGCTACTATTATTACAGGACACAGGATGGTACTGAATGTGACCTGTTAATCACAAAAGGTATTACACCATATTGCAGTATAGAGGTTAAATTTACCAGTGCTCCCCGCATGACCCGCAGTTTTACTATATGTATTTCAGACCTGGGTACAAAGAACAACTATATTATTATTCCCGAATGTCCGCAATCTTTTAGTATAGCTGAAAACGTAACCGTTTGTGACCTTGAAGGGTTTTTTGTTGGATTTGAAAATCAGGAGTAGTAACCCCCAAACAAGAAGGAAAGGAAGTGTATTATACCAATTGTTTTTCAAAATGAGCTAAAAGACATTTTGAAAATTATCCCGAACTTTCGGGAGTAAATGCTGATATATATTTGAAGTGGCTATAGGAGTGTAGCGAACTAAGGGCGCATTTCAAATAATAATCGGTATAATATCAATAGCAATCTGGTGAGGTTATTGGAAGGATAATTATTTGCATAATTTTTAATATATTAAATTGGGTTGTAATTCCCTGTCCCTGTTTCCTATGCCCTTGAAGTTACAAACTTCAAGGTGCTGGGTGGGTGGGCGGCGCGGCTTTGGCGGTGGCGGCGCCAGTGGTAGCTGGTAAACGAAATAGTTTATTCATCGGATGACAAGAAATCATCCGATGAATTGATCCCGAAGATCACAAAATGGGTGTTTTGCAAAAGTCTCAACTTACAATCACTGACCAATGGCCAAAAGCTAATGGCCAATTACAAAATAAATAATCTCTAATCTTTCAAACAACGACTGCTAAAACCTCTGAGCTTATTGGTAATATAACGATCAATTCCATCGTAGTTGTAATCCAATATCCGGTACCACCCGTAAATCGTGCATTCCGTAGAAGACCAAAAGTAGCTGGTCCTGCCCAAATTGAGGAAATCATCACCAATATAAGACCAGTGGCCACCCGGAAGGACTGTAAAACCATAAAGGTCAGTTCCATTTCCGCCGGAATACCAGCCAGTGGTGGATTTAAGGTTTAATCCAGCATCAATACCTCTAAATCCTATTGCTGTACACGAGACTGTTCCGGCGTCAACATAATTTTCCAAAGTACACCACTCGGCATCGGTTGGTAAATGCCAGTCAATAGGGCAAATCCCTTGTGCTCCTTGTGTTGTTGTGTATTGCATTATTTCATCCCACTGGTATAAACCACCATAAGTATCACAATTACTTTCCAAATTATCGTAACAATATTTTTCAATGATTCCATTGTTGGTCTGATATGTTCCTTCAATCATGGAGCCAATATTCAGGTTCTCCGCCATCCAGCACTGGTCAGCAATTTGAATAGTGTTGTATGGCTGCCCGTCTCTATCATCTTCAAATGAACAACCACATTCCCATATAGAGGTTGTTTTGAAATTCCAAACAGGACCTATAGTTATATTATTATGATCGTCGTAAGCAACTATTTTCCAGTAATAATTTGGACAGTTTAGATTTTCTACAAGGAGTGAAAATTCTGTTATCCCCTCGGCTTCCAATGGAGGGTCCGACCCGGTACCGAAATAAATATCGAACGTAAGCGGATCGTCTTCGGGATCAGTACATGTCCATGACAATGTAATATTGACAGGTTGGTTTATAGCCCCATTTTCGGGTGAAGGATTGGAAGGTACATCAGGTGGCAGGTTGGTTTCAAGGCAACGAGCTGAAAAACCGTATTTGTTATAGTTAGCGTTACGTTCAACCCTAAGGGAAGGGATGATGTGCACGAATTTTCTATAGTCTAAATCTTTAACCAGCACATCAAAATAAAATTTAGCCATCTTGATAATTATTTTAGATATTTCCAAATATTTATATACTTTTATAGCTCATGATTTTAAAACAGTGAGTATGAAAACCATTCTTTTATTGACCAATTTTTCAGAAACATCACGGAAAGCAATAATCAGCTATCTTAAGATCCATCCAAAAGATACCAAAGAAAAGTATAAATTTTTATTGCTTAATGTTTATTCCCGCCTGAAAACGGGGCAATCGCAACTGGTCAGGTTTGAAGATGTACTTGAGCAATACTCGAAACAAGACCTGAAAAAGGAATACCAAACAATACTCGAAAATCCTGGTTTGGACAAGCTGGATATAGAATTGGTTTCAAAAAACGGTGACCTGGTTGATATGATTGAACTGATAAACCGTGAGCAATCCGTTGAACTGGTTGTAATGGGAACCAAAGGATCAAACATATTAAAGGAGTTATTACTGGGTAGTGATACAGATAGGTTTGTTCGTATGTCACAAAATCCTTTATTGGTTATACCTGAAAGTGTTGAATTTAAAAAACCTGAAAAGATTGTGCTTGCAACTAACCTGGAGGAATCAGAGAATACAGAAGAATTTAGAAAGCTGGTCGGAATAGTAAGATTGCTTGATTCGAAATTATTGGTATTGCATGTATATAAAGATAAACAACCTCCGGTAGCCTATTTTGAAGAGAGAATGAAAACTGAATCCAATGGCCTACCCATTTCATTCCACTATATTCAAAACAATAATATTGCTGCAGGTATATCCGAATTTGTTCTTCAAAATAATGCTGATTTGCTTGCAATGATTGATAAAAAAGTAAGCCTGCTTACCAAGCTGTTCAGGCAAAGTGTGATGGATATATTGGCTTCAAGCGCTTCACAACCATTACTGATCATTCATAAATAATCAATTAGAGCCTGTTTATTTAAATATCTTCTAAATAAAATATATTTCGGTATTCTTTTACCAAATTAAAAAATTCCTTCGTATTTTTGTTTCTTTTAAAGATGAGAGGGTACTATCCCTGAAGCATAACTTTCTGTTAATTAATTGAAAACAACTTCATCACATGAGAAATAAGATCATTATATTCTTTGCTCTATTTATTTTTTCAATTTTTCTTTCAGTTTCCTTACAAGCACAAAATGAAGCGCCTGACGAATGGGCTGTCTGTGGTGCCTGTCATACCATTGGGAAGGGAAAACTGATAGGGCCTGACTTAAAAGGTATTACCGAACGGCGGGAAGAAGCCTGGTTGTTGAGTTTTATCAAATCATCACAAACCCTGGTTAAAAATGGTGACGCCATTGCTGTCCAGCTTTTTGAGGAACACAATAAAATTCCTATGCCGGATAATAATTTTACCGATGAGCAGGTTAAAGGGCTTTTATCCTACATTCAAAATTACGATGAAGCTGCTGAAGTAGCTGCCCAAACTGAGCAATCTGCAGCTGAAGAAGAACATGCCGAAGTTGACCAAACTTTACAAATGCATCAAGAGACTTATGGTCAGGGTAACACAAGGCCTACATTCATTGTTTTCATTATATTATTCTTCATCGCAATTATTGATTTATTATTTACAAAAATCATCAAAGCTAAATTCATTCATATCATCATCATATTGGTTTCTGTTTTTGTAGTTGGGGAGCTTGTTTATGTTGAAGCCAAAGCCCTGGGACGTCAGGAAGGATATTCTCCGGATCAACCGGTTTGGTTTTCGCATAGGGTTCATGCCGGACAAAATAAGATTGATTGTATGTATTGCCACTCTACGGCAAATGACAGCAAGAGCGCCGGTATTCCCGGAATAAATGTTTGTATGAATTGCCACAATGTTGTGAAAAAAGGAAAGCAGACCGGCGAGGAAGAAATTGCCAAAGTCATTGAATCATGGAATACGGGTAAACCCATCAAATGGGTGAGGGTGCACAACCTGCCCGACCATGTTTGGTTCAGCCATGCACAACATGTGAATGCGGGTAAAAGGGAATGTGAGGAATGTCATGGCGCTGTGGAGGAGATGGATCGTATTGTTCAGGTGGAAAGTTTAGGTATGGGATGGTGTATTCATTGCCACAGGCGAACAGAGGTTCAGTTTGAGGGAAATGGATTTTATGAGGAGTATATCAGATTCCATGAAGAAATAAAATCGGGCAACAGATCAAGGGTAACTGTGGATGATATTGGCGGGAACAATTGCCAGATTTGTCATTATTAATTAATAAAAGTAATTGAAAAATTGAAATTGTTTTCATTATACATATCACAACTTACAATTCTGGTTTATATAGTTAGTCATGTTCCTGTTGTTGCACAGGAATGGTCAGAGCCAGTTGAAGTCTCAGATATGGAAGGTGCTCATTTATATCCGGATATGTGTATTGATAATAATGGCGTTATTCATGTAGTATGGTCAAGTGGAACCTTTGGAAGTAATAACTGGCAAATTTTATACTCAAAATCAGAAAATAATGGTGAATCATGGAGCGAAGATTTTGATGTTTCTCAAAATGACACCTTGTGGATGTCGCAGCCTCACATAGCAACCGACAGTGAAAATAATCTATATGTTACGTATGATTATAACACCATGCAGCCCCCATTTATGCATGTTTTAATGAAGATATATGATGGACAGCAATGGAGTGATTCAATTTTAATAACTGAGGGAATGCCAGGTTCGGATTATAACAAGTTAATAATAGATTTCAACAATAGGGTTATGATTAGTTGGTATCGTAGTTCTAAATTCTATTATAAATTCTTTGAAAATGGCATGTTAACTCAATACTATTGCCCTTATTGTGATTCAGTTGATAAATTCATTCCTGTAGAACATTCATTAACATCAAATCAGATTGTTAAGTGGGTTGGAGCTTCTTTTTCAACAAATTATAGTGGTGAGAGACTTCAATACTTTGAACATAACTTATTGGACAATACATGGACCCAACCCGAAATGTTAGACACGAATAAGTTAAAAGTTGGATTAGAAATGGATATAAATAGTTATGAAAATGCTGAAATTGCATACCGAATTCAAACTTCAATTTGACCGAATCCATTTTCAGATGCAACACTATACAAATTTTATAATGGACTGGAATGGAGTGAGGCTGAATTGATTGTTGAAGATCCAGAAGATCAACAAATAGCTTTAGATCAATATGATCGACCACACGTAGTAAATCGTGAAAAAACTATTACTGGATACCAAATTGTACATTATAGAAAAATAAGTAATGAATGGATAGGATATGTAATTGATTCTACCCCAAACTTTTGTAATCCCTCAAAGTTATTATTTCACAATAATCAACTCTATTTATTGTACTTTAGGGACTCAGTCCCTGGATATCCAGATGTACATATTGTATTTACAAAATATGATGTAATAACAACAACAAATGATAAAGCATTATATATATCAAAGTTGCTAATTTACCCCAACCCTTGTTCAGGAAAGACTAACATTTGTTTTGAATTATCCGAACCGGAATTTGTTAATTTGTTGATATATGATTTTAGCGGAAGACAAATAAAAAAGGTAGTTAAAAGAAAGATGGGTAAAGGTAAACACCTATTAAATTGGAATGGAGAAAATGATCAGGGAATTAAGGTTAAAAGCGGACTTTATTTATGCCGCTTATATTGCGGTCGGAATGTAATAACAAAATCAATCGAAATAATAAACTAATTGTTTAATCAAAATCTACCACTATGAAAAAAAACATTTTAACTACTGCAGTAATGTTTATAATAGCATTATATTTTGTAAATGCTCAGGAAAAATACGCTTTATTAATTGCCGGGGAATACGATAAAGGCAATCTACTATTCCCAGCAACGGAACAGTGGAACAATGGTAACTTACAAGGGTCTGACGTTTTTGATGAATTTTGGAACGATACTTACCTGATGTGGGAAATGCTTGTTTACAAAAAGGAATATAATGATGAAAATGTAAATGTCCTATTTGCAAATAATGAAGATTATTCTTTTTTCGGACAAGATATACGATATAAGGCTGCATTACACGGTTTGCAAAAAGTAACTGATGATTGGGGAACATATTCCTCAATAAATGGAAAATTGACAGAGCTTGCAAACACCATCACTGAAAATGATTACTTATTCGTATGGATTATGAGCCATGGAGGAACCGATCCAGCACCAAATGGGAAATCATATTTTTATAGTTACGATGGACAAAAGGTGTATGATGATGATCTTAAAGATTGGATAGAAGATGTTGGTGCCTTCAAAACTACTGTTTTCCTTTCCTTTCCCAGTTCCGGCGGATTTACAGAAGAACTGGATGAAGTGGAACGTACAATAATTATTACAAGCAGCCAGGAAAATGAGAGTACTAGCAGAGCTGATAATAATGACCCTAACGGAAATCCCTTAGGAAATCCAGAAAATGAAGTGATAACAGGTGTTAACTATAACCACGGCGAAGCAAACTATCATCTCTATTCGTCGCTTGCTGGTGAAACACCCGATTTTCAAATCTCTTATGCAGGTACTTTACTTACAGAAGCAGATGTAAATAATGATGAATTCATTTCTATCGGGGAATCCCAAACTTGGTTGGATGATAAAGAATCTACTGTTGAAGACCCTGACATATCTGATTTATCTATTATTCGCAATTATACTGATTTATCACTACCGACAATATTACATGGAACAATTGAAAACGATATGTTGTGCCGGGGTTTATGTGGTATTACATTAGATGAGCCTCATATTATGGATGGAACAACTTTTACCTTTGATGGTATTATTAAATTTAAGGAGATTCTAAATTCATATTTACATTTTGACATTGGTTCAACAACTGTCATTAATAATGAGACAGAGTTTTCAATATATGAAGATAAACCATGGATAAAAGGATTCCTTAATTTTGGAGATGATGTAATCATAAAAACTAAATCAGAATTTATTTTACAACAGCAAAACATTGAGACTATATATCACCTTCAATTTTGGAAAAATACAATCTCTGAAATTATAGTTTCACTTAATTTGTACAATAACCATTTGCTTAAGATTGAAAGCAGCTTTTTTTATGAAGGATCAAGGATCATTGGAAGGCCGGTAGACCTTTTTTTAGACAGTTGTATATTTCTTGGATCAGTAGTAAATTTAAGTGATCCAATTGACAGGTTTAATCAAGTAGTAATTGATTCTTGCATCTTTACTGGCCCATATGATGAATTTGATGACGTATCGTCCATATTACTGAATGGTTATGAAGGATTTCAAATAATTAATTCTGGTATATCTTGGGGTCGTCGAGATGGTATTACTTTAGAATATTGCGGACTAGTAGTTCGTTCTTGATATATCATATCAAATAACTTTAATTTCATCCATTTTATATTTCCAACGAAAGATTACAGGCTCATTGTTTATTTCATCAATGCCCTTATAAATCCTTTCCTTAAGTTC
>JAUVJI010000218.1 GCA_030596605.1 Bacteroidales bacterium | reverse complement strand
ATTTCTTTCTTCAACAATTTTAAACACGTTTCTTCCGATACGTCCAAAACCGTTAATCCCAATTTTAATCTTTGCCATTTTTGTGATTTTATAAATTAAACTTTAGTATTCATTTTTATAAGCGAGATACTTTATCTTTGTTATTCTGCTTTTATAGCGAAACAAAAGTATAAATAATAATTATCAGCATACAGCTTAGTTAGCAATAGATGGAAGAAAAATTCGTATCAAAAGCACTTGAAGCAAATCTTGCGGAGACACGTTATAAAGATATTAAAATACCACCTGAATATCAATCTTTTATAGATCTCTCAAAAAAATATTACGGAATTAATAAACGTGCAAACGATTGCATTGTTGAGTTTCATCATCCATTTTCCAATAAGAAATTTGTTGCCGAGGAGTTGAGAGGGATTCTTTTAACTGATTTTTGGTTTTATATAGGATTGAAAAATACCGATGAAGCACTAAAAACACCTACAAAATTAATGCATGAATTATTACTTTCTTGTGATAATTCTGATTGTAAAGTTATGATCATCCGTACAGTTCTTGAGTTCATTCAAAAACTTTTAAAAGAGAAAAAACAGCACACTCATTTAATTAACACTTGCCTCGATGCGCTTGAAAGCGGATTTCAATCTGATCCCAGAAGCTTTTTAATGGCTTCAAAATATTTTAAAAGGTATCTGTCAGATATAGATAACAGTAGTGAACTACAAGATAAAATCTTTCATTTTACAAAGGCTATTTACCTGGAAAATATTGCATTTTGGGAAAAGAGTTCTAAAATTGAAGATTGGATCAATCAGGAGAAAGATATTCTTAAGGGGAATATCGATTCGTTAAAACAGGAGATTGGTCATGAATGGTTTTCACAGCTTACTCAACAAATTACATCTATAAAAAGCTGGAATGAATTGGTTGAAAAAATTCCTGATTATGATCAGATTGCTGAGCGTTTTGCAGATTCAGTCGACCTCTTAAGCTCATTCATTGAGAAATTCCATTTCATCTTTTATTTATTGCGTTTGGATGGCATGCAAACACACCAGGAAAGACTGATCTGGAAATTGAATAAAATGCTCCGACAAACCATTGTAGAACTTGAAGAAGACCAGGTAAGGCCATTTATAAATAGTATTTTTGAATTTGCCGAACTTTTACGAAAAGAGCATGGATCATCAATTCTTGATATGTTTCTTACAATTGGTAAGAAAATTATAGATCTGAATAATGAGGGAAAAATCAATTTGGTCAGCTACTATGAAAACAAACTTATCGATTTTGGTTTTGAAACACCCGGGATTGTTTATGTTAATGAAGACTGGCAGTTATCTGTTAATCCGAATCACATTAAAAATATAAGGGTTTGGCTTGAACTGATAGAATATTCCCAGTCAGAAATGGAAAAACTATTAAGTGCACTAATAGTTAACCTACGCATTGGCGGTATATTTATCAGCGACACGGATCTCTTTCAAAGAGAGATTACTAAAATTCTAAATTCCAATATTGCTCCTTTTTATAAGAAAGTAAAACAACTTAGCAGGATTTTTCCGGTATATTTTAATGAAATTGGTGCTGAAGGTGAAATAAGGAAAGTAACCACAACCATGGATGAAATATTTCACCGGGAGGATAAACTTGTTCATTTCCTTCGAAAACAGGTTCATACTGAAAGCAATAATACATTAATAGGCTTAACTCTGAAAGTGTTCAAGTTTTGGTATGATGGCAATATTGAGAATCTAAGATCAGCACTGCCGCATAATGTCTTTAATTCAATCGATAAAAAAAGCAAATGGTTCGCCCCCATTCATAAAATGGCTGTTGAACTTTGTAAATTAAATAATAGCGGACCGGAAGAACTCCTTACACTTGATGAAGCCACTTATGAAAATTTAATTGAAAAGCTACCCGCCGGAAATCCTAAGGACAAAGAAAGGTTAAGAGACATCAGATTATTATATGCATTTCTCAAAGAAAAGTACTCATTTGAAACTGTTGATATCACAGAACTGCTCACCCGTTTCCCGTTTATTAATGAATCGGAAATAAAAAAGCTAAGAAAGGCGCTGAAAGAAGAAGATTTTGAAACATCATTAAAGTTGATCTATTCGTTCATGAATCAACTTAAGTCAATTATTTATAATCCAAAACTAAGCCAGAGTTGGGAAAACATTTACCATAAAAGACATATTGCCATTGGCATTCCTTCAATGTATGGAGTGTACAGGGAAACAAAATTTGAAGCACTGGGGCTTACTTTCAGGCTCGAAAATGTTGCAACACGACTGATGGAAAAAGTAGTTGAAGGAATCAACTTAAATTATATTTCCGCTAAAACACTTTATGATATTTATTTTATTCTGGATTATTTCAGGGAAGGTCTTGAATTAGATGGTATTACAAACCAAAGCTTTAATGCAAATCTATTAATGCTTAAGTACAGCTTGCGATCTCAAAGTTTTTCATTCGACCAGTATGTCAATATTTTCCAGTTTATTGCTGAAGACGTAAAACGGATATTAATAAAATACTTCCTGAAAACCTATGAAATTCCATTAAGAACAATAATCCCTCAATTATTTAACAGCAAGAAAAAATATTCAGAAAACGAAATAGTACAATTAGTTAATAAAGAATCTGAAATATTTTACAGGGATGTTATTACTGAAGCATTTCTAATGCAACCGCTCGATAACTTTATTTCCAGAATTCTGGAATCACTCAGGCACATGACAGATAACCTCCCCGCAGAAACAATTAATGAGGTGATGTCATATAATTCCAATCTGATTATTACACGTTTACTGAAACCAAATCCACTTGTCGATAACCAGGTATTCCTTGGATCTAAAGCTTATCATCTGAAAAATTTAAGAATAGCCGGTTTCCCTATTCCTCCCGGATTTGTGATAACTACGGAAATTTTCCGGCGCCGAAAAGCAATTTTCGGACATCCTGAACTAAAAAAAGAAATGCATGACCTCATCAGAAAGCATCTTCGCTTTATTGAAAAAGGATCACATAAACAATATGGTAATCCCAATAATCCATTGCTTCTTTCGGTACGTTCAGGATCAGCGATATCCATGCCGGGTGCTATGGATACATTTTTAAATGTTGGTATGAATGATGAGATCACCCAAAATCTGGGAAAAATTCCTGAATCAGCATGGTCAGCATGGGATTCATACAGGCGCTTGTTACAAAGTTGGGGAATGGCATTTGGATTGAGCAGAGATGTATTTGATGATGTAATGGACCAATATAAAATTGAAAATAAGGTAGAGCAAAAAGCAGACCTGAGTCCTGAAGCCATGAAGGAAATTGCATTTGCCTATAAACAAACGCTTTTTGACAACAACATCAAATTTGAAGAAGACACATTTAAACAATTATTAACTACCATTAATCTTGTTTTTGATTCCTGGTCATCTGAACGTGCTAAAGCTTATCGTGAGCATTTGGAAATTGCAGATAAATGGGGTACTGCGGTGATAGTTCAGCGAATGGTATTTGGCAATATTCAAAAAAATTCGGGAACAGGAGTTGTTTTTACACAAAACCCGAAAAAGAAAAAGCATGGGGTTAACTTATACGGTGATTATACATTACAAAGCCAGGGTGAAGATATTGTTGCCGGCCTCGTTAAACCAAGTCCTGTTAGTAATAATCAAAGGTCATATTCTAATGATAATGAGAATACATTACAGGACCTTTTCCCTCAAATCTACCAGCGTATTTATCAAATTGCCACCGAACTAATCGAAAAACAAGGTTACAGTCCTCAGGAAATTGAATTTACTTTTGAATCAGAAAACCCGGACGACCTGTACATTTTGCAAACAAGAGATCTGGATATGGCTGCTCCACAATCAGTAGAAGTATTTAGCACACCCATCGATCAAATGATATTAGCTGGTCGTGGTATTGGTATAGGGGGCAGTGCCATGAATGGCCGCGTTGTATTTGACTTAAAAGATATTACTGTAATACGAAAAAAATATCCAGAAGAAGCAGTAATACTTGTACGACCTGATACTGTTCCTGATGACATTAGCATGATTTTCGAAACTAACGGATTGCTCACAGGCAAAGGTGGAGCTACTTCGCATGCCGCTGTTACAGCGGTTCGCTTAGGTATAACATCTGTTGTTAATTGCACCCGTTTAGAAGTTTATGAAGACAAAAAAATGTGCCAGCTCAATGATTTTACTTTTAATGTAGGTGATCAGATTGCAATTGACGGCAACCTGGGAAATGTGTACAAAGGCAACTTCCCAATTGAAAGTGAACAAAACTATAATGATTTCAGGTATTAGGAGAGCGTTCTTTAATTAGTATTGCATAAAATTTATGTAACTAATCATTATTATGAAAAGTAATAAAGATAAGGGTTTTCAATAAATATAGTT
>JAUVJI010000112.1 GCA_030596605.1 Bacteroidales bacterium | reverse complement strand
GGAAAATATTTTGTATTGTAGCGGGTTTTATTGATTGACTCTACCACGTCATTTTCAATGGATAATAGTTTTACCTGATAGTCCCGTTTTTTTTTGAGTGTGTTTCCCAGCGCTGTTCCAATGGTTCCTGCTCCGATGATGATGATATTATGGTTGAGATTTTTCATCAAGGTTGTTTAATTTACTAAAACAAAAATAAGGTTTATTTATAATCTCGCTTTTTATGAATCCAATTCTTCTGAATTAAAAATTCAGCAAAATTAAAATCCAGCTCATCATCAATATCAATTGCATTGAGCCGGTTTATCTCTACAAATCCAATATTATTGCCAAAAATGTTTTCATTATTGTTTACAATGTTGGGCTTTAAAATATCCACTACTCCATTTAGTTTATAACATGTTGGAAGAAGTTGTCGCTGATAATATTTTGAGATTTCGATATCACTAATAAATGGTTTTAGTGAATTATTCTCATTTTTAAACATCCAGTATGGGTGATCTGTTCCTTCGGCTATATTTACAGTTCTGAGTGAAGTCAAATGTTTTTCATTTTCTATCTTATTAAGGCACTCATCAATAATTTGATTAGTTTTAAATGGCGAAGTGGGTCTTAAATAAATCAACAGATCAGGTTCAAATTGTTCATTCTCTTTTAGCCATGTAAGGGTGTGTAAAATAACCGGTCTGTCGGGAGTTTTATCCTGGGCCAATTTAACCGGACGTAAAAACGGAACCTCTGCTCCATATTCTTTGGCAATCCCGGCAATCCCCTCATCATCCGTAGAAACAATTACCTTATTTATCCGTGGATTCTTCAGGGCCGTTTTAATGGTATATGCAATTAAAGGAATACCATTTAATAGTTTGATGTTTTTTTTTGCAATAGTTTTACTGCCGGCCCGCGCAGGGATTAAAGCAACATTTCTCATAATTGTGAAAGGTTGAGTTTAATTCGTTGAATAGTATTATCACTGACTGAAGCATTTGTTGGTAAATTAATACCACATTTTGATATTGACAAACTATTCTTATTACTGAATAAATATTTTCTGTAGATATCCATTTCGCTCAACGAGTAAAAGAAAGGCCTGGCATCAATTTTCATTTCGTTTAATGATTTGAGAACCTTATCCCTTTGATTGCCCTCAACCAAAATACAGACAAGCCAGGTAATTTTTTCCCTATCAGGAAGAATGGCTTGAAATCTTATTTTCTTAGTGTCTTTTAATGCTTCCCTGTACTTATATTCCAGTTGACTACGCCAGTTTAATATTTCGTCAATCCTTTCGAGTTGAGCCAGACCAATAGCTGCTTGCAAGTTGGTCATACGGTAATTAAAACCTACCTCTTCGTGCCAGTATTTCTTTGTTTTACTCATGCCATGATCCCGCAATATCCTCATCTTCTCATCCAATTCAGATGAATTTGTAATACACATGCCACCTTCACCGGTTGTTATCACTTTATTCCCGAAAAATGAAAAACAGGAAATGTCGCCAAATGATCCAACCTTTTTACCTTTATATTCCGAACCATGTGCTTCGGCACAATCCTCAATCACAAATAAATTATTATCTTTTGCAATCTTCATAATTGAATCCATATCGCATGGCTGCCCATAAATATGTACCGGAATTATTGCTTTTGTTTTTGGTGTGATTGCTTTTTCAATTTCGGCTGGGAAAATATTCCAGTCATTTTTATCAATATCAACAATTACAGGTGTGGCATTGGTATGTAGCACAGCATTTATGGTTGCCGCAAATGTTAGGTCAGGGATAATAACTTCATCACCTTGTCCTATTCCCAGTACTTTTAAGGCCAGGTGTATGGCAACCGTACCGTTTGACACGGCAACACCATGATTAACTGTACAATATTTCGAGAAATTTTTTTCAAAATTTTCAATATATTCACCACTACTTGAAATCCATGTGGAGAGAAATGCATCTGCGAGGTAATTGAATTCGTTGCCCTTTAAATCGGGCATGGCAACAGGGATATAGAAATCAGCTCTATATTCTATAAAATCCACCAGCTGTAATTTCTTATTTAGGATCGGTAGGATTTTTACGCGCTCATTGAGTTTCTTAAGTAGTTTTTTATGCGATTCATCTTCCAGGCCAAAAGAAAACTCCTGATTCATTACTTCTTTTATTCCACTCTCAAGCCTGCCACCCGAAATCAGATATCGTCGGATATCCCCATCGGTTAATATGCCTAATAATTTTTTTTGATCATCAACTATAAATACAGAACCTTTCGTATTCTCATTGATAATTTTCCAGGCATCTATTAGCGCACCATCAACATGACATACCAGTTTATCCAAAGTAATCATAGCAAATTATTTAATAATTGATAGGTGGTTTTTAATTTTTCCAAACCATCATAAATTTCTAACGAAAAAACTTTATCGGCTAATTTTTGATTTTTTAATAAAGTGAATATTTCACTGTTTGATGAAATTGCATTATTTGAATCATGAAACCCATCATTATCACTTAAATGAATATAATCCGAAATATTCCATAAAGCCTCAAATTCTTTTTCAAAATTCAATCCAAGTGTTTGACAACTTACCTTTAAATGTGCAACGTCCAGTAAAAAATTAAAATCTATATTCTCTTTTAAAGTCATGTATTCACTACTATTGGTAAGCATGAATACATTATCATTATAGGATTGATAATTTGATGCCGATATTACATTATTCTCGATATACAAATCAATGGAACCTTTATGTTCATTTAAGATTTTAAAACCTTCACAAAACTTATTAAATGCCTCCTCATTATTTACGATTGGCATTTTTTTTATTTTTTTACCCAATTCATTAACTGATGGATCAATAAAAAACCCAGCATGGAGGCCATATTTTTCAGCTCCAATTTTCCCTGCTAAATGGATAGCTTTTTGATAATGGCTGATGGTATCATTAAATATTTGATCATTATGTGAGGCCAGGTTTAATACAAAATGTTTTTCAGGAGGAGGGAAGTAATTATGTATCAAATATGACAAATTATATTTGTGTTTTAACTCAATTAAATCATCTTCTATTTTGGGATAATAATTGGTTCCGCCGGATAATTCAATATTTTTAAAACCGTGACTTGCCAGAAATTCCACACTTTCCGAAATCTTATCAAATTTAACACAGCTTGATGAAACGTAGATCATTTTACCCTCCTTGCCGGATTGCCCACATATGTTCCCGGTTCATCAATATTTTTTATAATAACAGAATTTGCTCCAATGATAACATCATCGCAAACTGATAGCTTATCAATAATAGTTGCTCCCGCACCAATAAAGCAACCGTTCCCAATTGACACCCTGCCACAAATAATTGAACCAACAGAAATATGGTTGTGGTCACCAATTTTAACCTCATGCTCTAATATGGCGCCGGTATTGATTATATTATTAACCCCCATTGAAACATTAGAATTTATAGTTACATTGGAAAAAATTTGATTCGATGATCCCGAATTAAAATATTTTTCAATTTGAGTGTTAGGATGAATAAGGTTATCTTCTAAAATCTGGCCTTTTAACTTTAGGAATAATTGTTTTCTTTTTTGGTTATCTCCAAAGGAAAGTACTACACAACTATCTTTATTTAAATCATGAAGTTTTCCTGATACCTTGTATTTATTTATAACTTCTTCTTTTTGATCATTAAAATTTTCATCATAAATCCCCTCAATGATATAATCGCTATATTCGAGAAGAATTATTAATGAACGCGTATGACCTCCTGCACCTAAAATAAATACCTTTTTATTCATAAATGATGTCGTTAGGGGAGTAATTTCGCGATGCTTTTTTACCTAATATTTTTTTATAATCTATGGGTGAAATTCCTTTTCCCCCAGTTCTTTTTGCTACTATATTTTGTTCAGTAAAAAGTTCCCCTTGTTTAATTGAATGCAAAGCTACTAAAGATTTTTGCAGCGACTTCCGGGTTTTTTCTTCATTCTTTGTTGGTTCTTTTAAGTATGATCCGAGATATTTCTCTACTTTTCTTATTTCCGAAACAAAATCCTTGAGTTCAGCCGGCGATAATGAAGCTTTATGATCAGGGCCGGCAAAACTTTTATCCAGCGTAAAATGTTTTTCAATAACAACGGCGCCCATGGGAACTGCAAAAGGTGAAGCGCCAACACCAACCGAATGATCGGAATAACCCACCAAAATATCAAATTTGCCCTGATAAGTTTTTATTACGTTCAGATTGGCATCTTCATCTTTAATCGGGTAATTGGCCGTGCATTGCAATAAAATAACATCCTTATTGTATTCGTATATTTGTTTTAATGCAAGCTCTACTTCAGATAAATAGCACATTCCTGTAGATAAAAATATTGGTTTTCCTTTTTGTGCTATTTTTTTCAGAAATAATAGATTTGTTGTATCAGTAGATGCAACTTTATATGCAGGCAGATTCAATGTATCAAGTTCTTCAAGGCTTTCTTCATCAAAGGGTGTGGTTAAAAAAATGATACTATTTTGTTTACAATAATTTATCAATTCAATATTTTGTTCTTTGGTAATCTCAAGTTTTTTGAGCATTTCAAATTGCGATTCTGAAGCGCTGGTCGTTTTTTTTTGGTATTGCGCTTTTTCAACATTAGTCAATATCAGGTTTTCGGTTTTAAATGCCTGAAATTTAACCGCATTAGCGCCTGCATTTACAGCTGTATCGATTAGTTTTTTTGCAATATCAATATCTCCATTATGGTTTACACCGGCCTCGGCAATTATAAAAACCGGATTGCCTTCTCCAATTGTATGGTTCTCGACTTTTACCTTCCTATTAAACCTCATCATTTTGTTTATTATATGATTTAATAATATCAATACACCTATCACTTACTTTACCATCAATTTTATAAACTTGATCTTGAAGATAATTGTTATAAATATCCTGGTTTAAAGATAGCGAACCATTTAATAATTTCTGGATATAATTTGATAATTCTTTACTATTTGATGCCAGGAATGCAATTTTATCTTTATAATAACCTTGAATATCTTGTTTTAAGGGGTCAATAGTTATCAGTGGTTTATTAAAGAAAACGCTTTCAAGCCCCACAGTTGAAAAACTGGTTATTACTATATCTGCCTTTGAAATTAACAAATATAAATCAATTGCTCCATTAATAATCACATCGTTACAACCTGCATCCGCTGCAATTATTTTATAGTATTCAATATCGTTCATTTCAGCCGGATGCAGTTTCACAATCAATCTGCAATTGTCAATATTTTTTACACCTGCAAACACTTCAAAAGCGACACGCTTTCTCATTACAGCATCCTTAATTGGCTGGGATGCAAAAACAATTATTTTTTGTTCATCACCGATATTGAACAATCTTTTGTCCTCGATATTTTTTAACCTCGGAATGATATCTGTCCTGATGAATCCTGTTTTGATTATAGAATTATCTGGATAATTTCCATGGTTGTACAATTTGTTCTCCCAATAACTGCCCCAGACTAAAGTGCAATCTGTTGTAATCTTTCTCTTTTTATCGTTAGTTGAAAAATGGTAATTTGGCTGAAGATCGTGAATTATTCCATGCTGTATTCCAAATGTAAATATATTATTCATTTTTGCAGCATCCATTATAGATTTGATACGCGGGCTGTTTTCATCAATTGAACTAACTGATTTAAATGAATGTTTTTGAAAAAACTGATGGAATGCATAATATTTAAAGAGGAAAAATTTAGTGGATGAGTGTAATGATATCAACAAATTGAGGATTAACTTATCAATAGGATCTGAAAGTTCGGATTTAATTAAACTATATTTATTTTCTAAAATTAATAATTGTTTTTTTAGCGCTTTTCTTGTTTTTTTTGAAAACATTCCGCGGAATAAAACATATTCGCTATTAAACCTTTTCTTATTAAAGGTAAAATAATAAGAGTGAAGTTTAAATGAATCACCCTGAAAAATTTTTGGTATTTCCACATCGTCCAGAATGATAAATTCATCATCTAATTTCTCAAATAAATATTGCAGGTTGTAGTTGCCGGGTTCAGGTTTTAAGGTATGCAGGTTTAAACATGTTTGTTTGATAGTATGATCAATAACAATGTGCTTTTTCTTTTTTAGTTTGTTTAAATCAAAAATGGTAACCAATGCCCTGATAAAGAAAAAAACAGCATAATTAAATAAGGCCAGGTAATTAGTTTTTCCTGGTACTTTTGAAGGAAAAATAAGTTTAATCTTATTTGAATGGAAGTAGCTGCCCAGAAAAGTATTGTCAGAATAAACCGTTACCTTTAAATATTTTGAAGTAAGATTTTCAATGGCCTTTATCTCATAAAACAAATTTGAAATGAAAAAGTATGACCTGAATTTATGATAATGCCAGATACTTGCATTTTCAACTGTTAAATGATCAGTTATTGGAACATCATTAATTAAATGTTCACCAAAGTTTATAATGTGCTCGAAGATTTTACTGTTCAGGTTCTTTTTTTCTTCGAGAGATATTTCAATTTGCCCTTGAGTGAATTTTGCTAATTCCTTAGTAACTTCAACATTAGCATATATATCAATATGTTTTTCCTGGGCAAGATTCAGGATATCCTGTTCTTCTTCGATAGATAATGTCCGATTAATTACAATTGCTTCCATCTTTTATTCAAAATATTTATAATTTCATTTTTATATAAGATGGTAAGACTGGCCATAATCACCACTACAACAATGGCTGCTGTAATGAAGGGATTTAATTCGAATTGTAATTTGGTAATTTCTGTTATAACAGTGACTCCGATAATCACAAAAGGAAAGATCAACAGCTTGTTTAGGTTCCATGAGATGGGGATAGTTTTATTCTGATATATATAAATACCAATTACCTGTATGGTTTGTGACACAAGAATTGAGGTAATAGCACCATAAGCTCCCCAAATCGGTACAAGAATATATAATAATATGAGGTTTATTATAAGAACTACCAAATTGAGATAGAGAAATATCCGAGTTTTCTTTTCAAAATAAAGTGGAATTGAAAAAATAATATATTGAGTCCTTAATATGTATCGGATAAAGACAATTGCAATAAATCCGGCTGCCAGTTTGAGGTCTGTTTTAAAAATCAAACAATAAACCATTGCAGGGATAATAGCGGCTGCTATTAACAATTGACTTTGCGCCATTAGAAGATGTGATAGCTTTTTAATTTCGTTAGAGTTTTTTTCTATCCCATCTTTCATCATTCTGAACATTTCAGGTTGCATTGCGCCCTGGAATCCTTGAAGGATGATTTCAATCCCTTTGCCTAGGAGTAAAGCCTGTGCATAAATTCCTAATGTGACAGGTGTAGATTCAAGGAAATACCTGTCAGCGAAATTAATGCCCCAGGCTACAAAGGCAAATTCAAATAGTGGAAGTGCAAATCTATTGACCGGTTTTAGAATTTTTCGGTCATAGTGAAAACCTGAACGATAGTATGTATAAATAAGAATTGATACTGAAATTATCCCACTTCCAATAGCGCTACCATATACATATCCAATAAAGCTCATGTCATAGAAAAATACTCCAATGAGCTGGAAAACGGCTCGTAAAAAACCGAGAAAAAATGCAAACATTAGATATATTCTGACTTTCTTTTCATTACGGTATAAGGCAAACGCAGTGGCATTAATGGCACGAAATAAACCTATCAATATAGCTGCAAAACCGTATTTCGAAAAGTCCTGTAATTCGGGTTGTGTAAATAATTTGCCAATGTAATCCCTGAAAATATAGGCTACCAGGAATACAATAAATCCTCGAAATAGAATTGAGTTAAATATACCTGATACCAGTTTGTTATAATCTTTCCTATTATTTATATGATCGTAGTAAAATCTGGAGATGGCAGTACTCATGGCAAAAGTAGCAATGATAAAAGCCAGGGAAATAATGGTTTCCGTAATTTCAATCTGCGAAAAATCCGCAGGCATAAGCTTATTTTCACCTTCGATTAGTGGCCTGACAAACAAATTTAATACAGGGGGGAAAGCTGCAACAGCAGAATATAAAAAGGATAATTTAAAAAACTCTTTGTTGTTTAATTTCATTGAAGTTTAAACAAAATAATGATGCAAACTGCAATATTAGTCATTTTTCAGATTGAAATTTACCTCAAAAAAGTAAGTTAAGCAATATTGTTTTCAATGTTCTCATGAATTTTCTCAATCCTAAAAAATCAACTACTTGTAAAATAATTTTTAGAGAATTTCTTTTTAGCCCAATTGAGGTAAATGGATAAAGTTTTCTTCGTTTTTCAATGCGGTCAATATATGAAATAGCAGAGTTGTAATCATTAATGAAATTATTCTTTGATTCTAAATCATTAAGTTGAAAAGTGGACATCAAAAATTCATTACCCTTTAAAAATTTATATCCATTTTTAGACATTAAATTTATTAAAGTTGTAAGTGTAAAATGATATACGTGAGCATTTTGGAAATATAATAGAATATTCATCATGTAATTTTTGTGAATTTCTTTAACACCTGGAACTTCAATGTAAACAATTGTATTATCATGAGAATATTTACGAATTAGTTTCAATTCATTCTCAAGGTCCAATATGTGTTCCATAACATGTGAGTATATAATCAAATCAGGTTTTCTTTTTAACAATAGGTTTTCCAAGGTTCCTGCTTCTAAATCCAAATTATATTTCTCTCTGCCATAATTAATATATTCCTCACCTAAATCTATACCTTTAATTATACTTCCTTTACTTCTAAAAAAATAAAGTATCCCTCCAGCACCACATCCTACTTCCATAACAAAAAGATCTTTAGTACTTATTAAGGAATTACTTGTTATAAAATTGTAAATTCTTTCTCCCTTTGCTTGCTGTCTTGAAAAGAACTCTTCATTAGCTTTTTCAGTCCCACCATATAGTTTACGATATTCCTCATTATAAAATTGATTGTAGGAAGATTGTGTCATTCGAGGATTTGTATAAATTAGGCCACAATCTTTACAGATTACAGTTGAATAATATAATCCATACCTATCCTTTTCACCTAGTTTTTCAGAATTGTCTTTTTCGCATATCGGACAGTTTGTTTTTTCAAATACATATTTATTTTCTTGTATATTATCTTCAATTTGTTTCTTCATTGCCAATTGAAGTTGATTCAACTTCAACTCTGGAGTTCCATTATTTTTTAATCGTTTCAATCTCATTTTATTCAAGTTTACATTATTCATTTACCAGCTAGCAAGTTTAATACATGAGGAAAAACTGCATTAGGAGTTTATGAATATTAATTATTTACCTCAACAAAGTCACACTCCCTCTCCTGACAAATTCCTCAGGAGAGCCAATACATTTATATTTAGTAATCCAATAATATGTGCCATCAGCAGCCGGTCTTCCGTTTTTAGTTCCGTCCCATTTATCATCTTTGACTTCAGTTTCCCAAATCTTTTCACCCCAACGGCTGAATACAACCAACGAAAAGTTATAAATATCTTCAGAAGTATCAGCGAAAAAATAGTCATTATCCCCATCCCAGTTGGGAGTAATAACAATTGGAATGAGCATGTCACATTGAACCGGCTTAATATTAATGCTATCAGTATTATAACATAATCCATCAAAAACACTAACCCAATAGTTTCCAGCATCATTAACAGTTAAAGTCTGATAAGAAGAACCATCATTCCAAAAATAGTTTTCCATTCCTTCGCCTGCATCCAGGATTAAATAGTCATTCATAGCGAGGATGGTGTCATTTCCGAGAAATACCCAGGGAAGCTGTTGCACATTGACAAAAACAGAGTCAGAATCAATACCACATTGATTTGAAGCCAGCACCCAAAAATTACCTTGCTCTGTAACGAGAAATATCGAATCTTCTGATCCATCCTGCCATGTGAGATCATAATTATTGTCATAAGGCAAAACATTCAACCACAATGAATCACCAAAACAAAAGCTTGTATCATTGCCAAGAGAAACAACCGGTGGATAGATAATATCTAAAAATATGGAGTCCCGACCCACACAACCCAGTGTGTCTATTACTTCGCACCAGACCAGACCGGTAGAATCAGCAGTGAAAAATAGTAAAACAGACCCATCCTGCCAAAGATAATTGACAAACCCATCATCCGCATAAAAGGTAACCGAATCTCCAGAACAAATCGCCGTATCATTACCAATATCAGGATTTGGTAATATGAATTCCAGGTTGATGGTATCGTAAGCATAACAGAAATTGGAATCAATAACTTGCACCCAATAAGCGCCGGTTTGATTGGCATAAAAAAATTGGTTTGAAGCACCGTTTTGCCATAAATATGACAAAAATCCGAACCCCGGATCAAGTAAAACAGACTCACCTGAACAAACGGCAGTATCATTTCCCAGATCAATATCGGTAACCGGATAGGTGTCAAGGACAATGGTATCCGAACCTGAACCGCAAGGATTTTCAACATAAACATAATATACTCCGGCAGTATCGGCAATAAAAATGGAATCGGAAGACCCATCCTGCCACTGGTAGAAAGTATAACCGGAGCCGGCATTCAGTACAATGATCTCCCCAAAGCAAAACACAGTATCCTGTCCAAGGTCAAGTTCTTCCCAGGCAAACGGATATATGTCCACCATAATAGAATCAATGGCGGAACACCCAAATTCATTTTCCACTTCCACCCAATATAAGCCTGTTGAATCAACAACAATGGTAGAATCATTTGATCCGGTGTTCCAGGAGTATGACAAATATCCACTTCCAGCATTAAGGATCAGGCTGTCGCCGTCACAAATCAAAGTGTCATTTCCCAGATCAATTTCCGGAGAGGGAAACAAATCAATATATATAGAATCTGAAGCAGTGCAACCATATTCATCTGTTACTTCAACCCAATAAAGGCCTGATGCACTAACAGTTATTAGGGAGTCTGATAATCCAGTATTCCATAAGTATGTAATAAAACCTGATCCGGCATTTAAGATCAGATTGTCACCAAAACAGATAGAAGTATCACTGCCAAGATTTACTGAAATTCCACAGATAATAGTTTCAATTAGATCAATATCATAACTTGAAAAATTTGCATTCACATTAATATTTTCAGTGATTATTATTGGGAATTGACTTTCTGAATAAATAAATGGACTGCTCACAATAGTGTTTGGTGTATATTGATTGCAATTTTCAACAATACCTTGGGCATCTGTTTTAATCACAAAAGAATCACCTTCACCTACACCTGAACTTGTAGTATAATCACAAATAAGGTAATTGTCCAAGTCAGTAATTAGTATTGTCTGATGAGCTTCGTGAATCTGACCTCCATCAAAATTAATCCCGCCATAAGTTTGTGACCATTCAAGATTTCCATTACTATCTGTTTTAACTAAATACACATCTCTACTACCAAAGCCAAAGCTATCAGTATAACCACTAATGACAAAACCATTATCAATAGTTAAAAGAACAGAATATCCCCAATCTTCATTATTTCCACCATAAGTTTTAAACCAATTTAAATTTCCATTATGGTCTGTTTTCAGTAAAAAGAAATCCAGATTGCCAGCTCCGCCTGAAGCATTTCCTGTAGTAATAAAACTAGCATCATTTAATTGGATTATATCACTTGCCCCATCAGTACTTGAGCCTCCATAAGTTTTAAACCATATTAAATCACCTGAAGGATCAATTTTCATTATAAATATTTGATGGGCATTTCCATAAGAATAAGTTGAACCGGTAATTACAATATTTCCATCAATAGATTTAAGAACAGAATGAGCACCATCATTATTATAACCACCATAAACTTTTGACCATAGAAAATTTCCGGATAAATCAACTTTGATTATGTATATATCACTTAATCCCTGGCCAAAAGATTTTGTGTCACCAACAACATAATACCCGTTTTTTGTTTCCAATATTTTCCGACCTCTTTCATTTGTAGTCCCTCCGAATGATTTTGCCCAAAGAGTATTCCCTTCCTGATCAATTTTTAATAAAAATATATCATTTCCACCTTGTCCAAAGCTTTTTGTAATTCCCGTTAGAATAAAACCATTGTCGCTGGTTAGTTTAATGTGAACAGCCTCTTCATCTTGTACTCCTCCATAAGCTTTCTGCCAAACAATGTCCCCACATTGGTCTATTTTAATTATCAGGATATCTTTTCCCCCGCTACCAAAACTTTCAGTATAACCAGATATAATAAATAAATTATCTGAAGTATGACTGACACAATTTGCTGCATCATCTTCAACACCACCAAAAGTTTTTTGAAATGTTATTTGTGAGAAGGTATTTCTCAAGGGAAAAATAATGATGATAATAAACAAAATAAACAGATATGGTATTTCCCTTTTCATAATGTATTACCTTAACACCGTCACACTCCCCCTCCTGATAAATTCCTCGGGAGAGCCAATACATTTATATTTGGTGATCCAATAATAAGTGCCGTCAGCAGCAGGCTTTCCATTTTTAGTCCCATCCCAGTTGGGAGTAATAACTATTGGAATGAGCATGTCACATTGAATCGGCTCAATATTAATACTATCAGTATTATAACATAATCCATCAAACACACTAACCCAATAGTTTCCCGCCTCATTAACAGCTAAAGTTTGATAAGAAGAACCATCGTTCCATAAATAGTTTTCGAATCCCTCACCTGCATTCAAAATCAAATAATCATTCATAGCAAGAATGGTGTCATTTCCGAGAAAAATCCAGGGAAGCTGTTGCACATTAACAAAAACAGAGTCAGAGTCTGTACCGCATTGGTTTGAAGCCAGCACCCAGTAATTGCCTTGCTCTGTAACGAGAAATACCGAATCCTCCGATGCATCCTGCCATTTGAGATTATAATTATTGCCATAAGGCAAAACAATCAACCACAAAGAATCACCCAAACAAAAGCTTGTATCATTGCCAAGTGAAACAAGCGGTGGGAAGATGACATCTAAAAATACTGAGTCACTGCCCATACAACCCAAAGTATCCATTACTTCGCACCAGATCACACCTGTAGAATCAGCTGTGAAAAACGGTAAAACAGACCCATCCTGCCAAAGATAATTAATAAAACCTTCATTCGCATTAAAAGTAACCGAATCACCTGAACAGACAGCCGTATCATTACCGATACCGGGATCAGGCAGAATGAATTCCAGGTTGATGGTATCGTATGCATAACAGAAATTGGAATCAATAACGTGCACCCAATAAGCGCCAGTTTGATTAGCATAAAAAAACTGGTTTGAAGATCCATCCTGCCAGAGATAGGACTCAAAACCAAACCCGATATCAAGTAAAACAGACTCACCTGAACAAACAGTTGTGTCATTGCCTAAATTAATTTCAGGAGGTGGAAATAATTCAATAAATATTGAATCAATATCCAAGCATCCAAACTCATTAGAGACCTGTACCCAGTATAATCCGGTCGTGTCTGTAATAAAGGTTGACGTTGAAGAACTATCTTGCCATAAATAGCTTGAATAACCTGAACCCGGATCCAGGATTATACTTTCGTTGGTGCATAGTATCGTATCATTTCCTAAAAAGGCCGTAGGAGATGGATTGATTATTATACTTTTAATAATAGTGTCGGTAATTGAACTAAAATAAGATATAAGTTTAACATTGAAAGTGTCAGGTTCTGAAAAAATATGATATGGGTTGAATTCTGAAGAATAATTTAATGAAACAGATGCCGGATCATCAAAGTCCCATAAAACGGAATCAATAATAGTAAAATAGGAAATTGTGAAAAAAGTAGAATCTCCGTAACAATTATTGTTATAGAAAAAGTTTAAGGTAAATTTTTCAGGAATAATATTTGGCAGCCCTCTAAAACATAACCGGTTTTCAAGAAAAACTGCATTTTCAGCATAATCGCATAACTCCCCTAGCTCGTTTGGATTATTAATGACACTTAAATAAAGTCCGGTGTTAAGTGCAACATAAATTTTACCATCAGGGCCTAATTGTAAAGCCGAATAATCATGATCATCTAAACTTGAAGCCACCAGGTAGGCTGATTTATTAACAAGATCCTCTTTATTGCTATTAAGGTCATATTGATAAATATAGCTGGGAAAAGTTATTTTACTTACGTATAATTTACTTTCGTCCGGTGAAAACTCAACACCATATTGCCGAATGGAAACCGGGCTTGTAATTGAGACTGGATTTGAAACTACACCTGTTAAATTAGCAAAATCAAATATTTCATACTTGTCATTATGGATGGCAAGACCAATTTTATTGCCGTTCTGAGATGCTTTCATATAACCGATTGCACCCCAAATGCTTCCACCATGATATGAACCTGTAGAACTTATAACAGGGTAACCGGGAATACTGTTCTCAATGGAGTTTAATCCTGTATTTGTCAGCAGGTATGCACGGAAGGAATTAGAATTCCACTCATGGGTAATAATCCATACATCTATTTGGTTGGAATGACCTACCGCTGTTACCTTTTCTGATACAGGCGTATAAAGCAGATTGTTTTTCGAAATTACATCGCCCAGTCCACCATTTTGATTCATATCAACAATTGAGTAATTCAAACCGTTTACCAGGTCATTATGAGCAGCATCGGTTGTAAAGATATAGTGGATAGTATTAAAACCGGGTTTTTGAACAATAACTGCAGATTGACTTGAGGAGACATGGCCCAACAGGCCAAATCCATCTGGCATTTCAGCATGATTTTTATCCCAAACAGTCATACCATTTGTATAAAACAAAATATTTCCCAAACTGTCAGAAATTGATGCACAACCTTCGCCTTGGTACATGGCGCTATTTATTAGTGCCACGGGTTCACCACTATTAAAATCCAAACCTGCATAATCGCCAAAATACCATATATTGGATTCTTTCTGAGCATAGATTGAAAAAGGGAATAGGATCAGAAATCCAATAATAATCAGATAAT
>JAUVJI010000095.1 GCA_030596605.1 Bacteroidales bacterium | reverse complement strand
TATTCCCAATTGTTTTACTATGAAGAAATATTGGAGTTTAAATGATTGGAGTTAGAAATATTGTTATATATATTTTTGTTTTGTCATTTCACACAGGTAGTACTCAGATAACTAACCATGATATGAATTATAATGAATTAACAGCTGACGAGATAAATGTCATCATTGATAAAGGCACTGAAATGCCCTGGACCGGTGAGTATGTAGATCATAAGGAAAACGGGATTTATACTTGTAAAAGGTGCGATGCCGCATTGTATAAATCAAAAAATAAATTTGATTCAAATTGTGGCTGGCCTGGTTTTGATGATGAAATTGAAGGAGCGGTTAAGCGGGTTCCGGATGCAGATGGAAAACGTACAGAAATTATTTGTGCTAATTGTGGCGGACACTTAGGACATGTTTTCGAGGGGGAAGGTTTTACTGATAAAAATATACGGCATTGTGTCAATTCCATCTCTTTAAATTTTGAACCGGAAAATAAAACCCAGGAAGGTAAAACCGACACAGCAATTTTTGCCGGAGGGTGTTTCTGGGGTGTGGAATATTTGATGCAAAAAGAGGCTGGAGTTATTTCAACGACTGTTGGCTATACAGGCGGAAAAACTAAAACCCCCACTTATGAAGAAGTGTGTTCTGGCAGATCAGGGCACATTGAAGCAATTGAAATAATATTTGATCCAATTAAAACTTCATACGAAATACTGGCTAAACTATTCTTTGAAATTCATGATCCTACACATGTTGATCGCCAGGGCCCGGACAGAGGAGAACAATACAGGTCAGAGATCTTCTATCTGAATGATGAACAAAAAAAGACTGTATTACATCTTATTGAAATTTTAAAAACCAAAGGTTATGATATTACGACAAAAGTAACAAAGGCATCAGAATTCTGGAAAGCTGAAAACTACCATCAGGATTATTATAAAAACAAGGGGGCTTTACCATATTGTCACGCTTACACAAAACGATTTTAAATTTAAAATACTATGATACCACACTATAAAGGAAATACACCTTTTGTCACGACCGCCCAAATGAAAGAAGTGGACAGGATGATGACTGAAGACTATGGCATCAGCCTGATACAAATGATGGAAAACGCCGGAAGCAATCTGGCTTACTTAGCTAGAGAATTATTTCTAGTCAAAGACCTGGAGGAAAAAAAGGTAATTGTTGTAGCCGGACCTGGAGGCAATGGCGGTGGGGCCATGGTAGCTGCTCGCAGGCTGAAAAACTGGGGCGTGGATGTAAAAGTGATCCTTTCAGAAAAAGATGGAAAATTCAAAAAAGAAACCATTAACCAGTTTTCCATTTTGCAAAAAATGAAAATACCGGTGATCACAAAAGTTGAGGATGCTGATTTGATCATTGATGGTATGATCGGATATGGCATTAAAGGTGATCCTAAAACAAATGTTGCCGATTTAATTGAGAAGATCAATAAAAGTTCTTCTCCTGTCCTTTCACTTGATGCACCGAGCGGACTTGATCTTGATACCGGAAAAGCCGGCAAACCAACAATTAAAGCCAAAGCAACCATGACATTGGCTCTACCTAAATTGGGCTTATTCAAACTTCAGGCTGCCAGGCATATTGGAGACCTTTATCTTGCTGATATTAGTGTTCCTCCGGAAGCATATAAATCTCTTAAAATCGAAATATCTTCCCTTCAGAAAGTATTCCGGGAAGGAACAGTAGTTAAGATCAATAAGGTGGTTGTTTTTAATTAACTCAAGTTTCGCGCAAACACTTAATTGATTAATATTGAACAAACTAAAAAAATACAAATATCATACATTACACAATGTCAGTGTTTTATAATATCCATTTAGATCAAATCTAACCTTTGGGAAACTCTGTGTCTTCTTCGTGCAACTCTGTGTAACAGCTATATCACAAAGAACCTCAAAGAAGACTCAAAGAACCACAGAGAAGAATTACATGTGTAAAATGATATATTTCAAATAATTACACCTTGTTTATTTAATTGCGAAACTTCAGTAATTAATAACTCAAATCTCTCTGGAGAAAAATGGTTTGAGTTCCATTAAGTTTATAGTTTTATCATCTTTCTCGTTTTGTTTTCCTTTATTGGTTTTTAACACGCAGTATGAAATACGAAACCAGCATAAATCTTTATAAGCTGGTTTCATTTCATGGCTTTGGTTTTAAACCTCTGATCAGTTGAGCTTAATTATTTTTTTGGTTTCAATTGTTTCTGGTGTTTTTAATACACAGAAATAAACGCCTGCCGGTAATTCCTCTAAATTCCATTCTGTCTTATGCAATCCAATTGATTTCCCGGGCTTTAATTGCTCAACCTGTTCTCCAATAAGATTGTAAATATGTATTGAAGTTATTTCAGACCGGTTATTTTCGTATTCGATGGTTATTGAAGAAATGAATGGGTTAGGTGAAATGTTAAATTGAAAAACAGACACTGTTTCAGATATTGAAAAATAGTTTGGATGGGGATTCCTTTTAAAAAACGCCCACATCTCAAAACCGATGTCAATATCGTTGTTTGCACCGGTGTAACCAGATCCGGGCCAACTGTGCCCGCCTCCCTGAATCCTGTAGCACAGCACTTCGAAACCGGGATTACAGTTACCATATATCTTCAGGAAAACTATTGACCAATCATAGGGATCAATATCGGGCAATTCAATAATCTCCGGAACACTATCACAACCATCCAGCGCGGCCCAATATTCAGCACAACCTTCCAACGGAGGAAAATATTCATTTCCATTCACAGGGAAAAACGGATCTAATGTTCCAAGAGAATGCAAAACTGAAACAGGACGTTCAGGTGTACAAAGGCTGTCCATCATAATTAATGCTATTTGCCCGGCATTGCCTGCAACCGATGCAATCCGGTCGGAAAGGGCACAGGCCAGGTAATATGACATCTCGGCACCACTGGAGTTGCCGGTTGAGTGGATCCTGTTTACGTCGATATGAACTGCAGGATTTGATAATACATCGTCAATGATTGCATTAATAAATAAGATATCATCGTGTTCGGCGAGATAATTGCCCGGTATATTCCATCCTGTACCGGATCCGCCAAAAACCAGGTCTTCAACCACCAGGCCCTGGGGATACACAATGAAAAACTGAGCGGTATCGGCTACCAGTGACAAATTGAGATTCTCTGCAAAAAACAAGGCAGTACTGCCAAATCCATGGAATACAAAAACCAAAGGTAATATGTCACCCTCACCGTATCCTTCGGGTTCGTATAATATGTATTCGCGTATAGTTCCATTTACATCAATGGTATAATCGTAAAACACTCCATTTTGGGCGTATATACTTTCAGGTGCTGTCATGCACAGCATCAAAGTTGCAAAGCTTAGAAGTTTAAAGTTTTTCATGGTGATTTTTTTAGTTTCCCGTCATTGCGAGGAAACCAGACAGCAAGTGCGAGGGCTGACGAAGCAATCTGTTTGTTATTTACTCAGGTACATTTAATTGGCAGATTGCTTCGCTCTTTCGCATAAGTCCTTACTATGGCTCGCAATGACGTTATATTATGTTTTACAGTTTTATCATTTTTTTCGTTTGTATTCCTTCACTGGTTTTTAACACACAGAAATAGATCCCTGATTTTAATTTTTCGGTATTAAATATCACCTCTTGATTCCCTTGCTGCCTGTATTCGTTAATCAGGACATGAACCTTCTCCCCGATGTTATTATAAATGGTGATGTTAACTTTACCCGATTGTTGTAAGTTGTAATTAACATGGATAGTTGAAGAAAATGGATTTGGATTCACCCGGACCGGTAAATACTGAAATTTATCTTTTACAATTCCAACTGTTGGATATTCAAGAATACTAACCACATCGGTTAAAGAACCTCCTCCCGGATAACCACCGCCAAAATAGGCTTTATCATCGTAGGCAGCACACCCATACGTAATTCTGGCAGGTTCGAGATTTTGTTCCAAAGTATACCACTGACCTGTTTCGGGATAATAAATATCAATTATTCCGTTTGCTGCCCCCCACTGACCACTCCCAGATATGAAATCAGTCTCACCGGCAAAAACCAGTGCATCCTTAACCTTTAGAGCTCTAACAATCCTTGGATAGGATAATATTTGAGGTTCTTCCCAGGCTGCCGAATCCACATTATAAATATCCACAACATCGCTACTAAAGGCGTTTGCAAGTGCTCCGCCGGCAAAATACACTTTATTCCCATAGGCTACTGCAGCAGGAAACGAACGGGACTGAGAAAGGGTATCATAGGTCCATACACCCGTATTGATATCATATATCTCAACTACATTTGTTCCAACACCTAAAGCAGGAGCACCTCCGGCAAAAAATACTTTTCCACCTGCAGCAGTTACACCCACCGCTGCTTTTGGTACAGTTAAAGATAGTGTGGACCATGTTTCGGTTTCGGTATCATAGACATCAATTACATCGTAAAAAATAACATTGGTCCCCCAGAACAAACCACCAGCAAAAAAGGCTTTATTCATATGGGTAGTTGCACCTATCAAACTTCTGCCTACAGAAAGGTATTTGATGGCCCATTCTTCAGTTGCTTTAGAATAAACATCTACATCAGCATAATTAGCATTTCCTGACCCCCAGTTATTACCTCCGGCTATAAAAACCATCCCATTGCATGAAACGGATACTGTATTCCATCTGGGACTGGATAACGGTTCATAAGTACTCCACATATCTTCACTCACATCGTAAATATCAATAACATTTGTGTTTACGAAAGAAAGGTCATACGCTCGCCCCTGTGAAAAGAAAATACTGTCGTCCATTGCAGTTGCACTAATGCCTTCGCGGGCAATACTAAGGGAGTCTTCTGACCAGGTCCATTCTTGTGCCTCGGCACAAAAGAAACCGGCAATTAGCATAATCATTGTAAATTTTGTTTTCATAGTAATCTCCTTGTTTTTAAGTTAATGTTCTTTTTATTTGTTAATGATTTGATACACTTATTCAATTTTGTGAATAAAGTTAATTAGAGGAAAGTATAACGGCTATCAGAATCGAATCAATTAATGCAAGAATCTGATCATTTTAGGTATTTCCATTAAATTCAGAAGGGAGTTTGCCAAAATGCAAGCGGAAACATTCAGAGAAATAGGATGGGCTGCTGAATCCAACATCGTATGCTATTTCAGTTATGGTGGCACTTTTGTTTTTGATCAGTTCAGCGGCCCTGGTTAATCTGTAGGTACGGATAAAATCAGCTGTTGATTGCCCTGTCATTGCTCTGATCTTACGATTTAACTGGGCAACACTCAGGCCTATCATCATACCAAATTCTGAAATATTAAATTTTGGATCAGCATGGTGTTCCTTTAAAATTTCAATAACTTTCTGTAAAAACTGCTCATCCATTGAGGTGATTCCGCTATCTGCAAAATCTATATGAATAGCACTGTGGCTTGTTTGGATTTTTCCTTCAAGCAGCTTTGTGATTCTTTTCCGTTGTTCAATAAGATTTTTCACCCTCACCTGTAGTTCTTCCCCATCAAAAGGTTTGGTAATAAAATCATCTGCACCTATTTCGAGGCCTTCCATTTTATTTTCAAAAGAGGCACGTGCCGTAAGCAATATAACAGGAATATGACTGGTACGTTCATCGGTTTTTATCTTTTTGCAAAATTCATTGCCATCCATATTGGGCATCATCACATCACTTATGATGATATCAGGGATATGCTCAGTAGATTTTTTAAATCCATCCAGTCCATCAACAGCTTCGATAATCTGGTAATCAGATTCAAAATATTCCCGGATGTATGTACGCATATCGGAATTATCCTCTACAATAAGCAGAATAGCTTGTTTGTTGTTGGTTTCCATTATGTCCTCGGTGATTGTACTACTTCCTTCCTGAGTTTCAGGCATTGCTTCAGAGAATACCGGCAGTTTTGATGCTTCAGGTTTTTCAACTTCTATTTCTTCTGGTTTCAGGTGGTCTTTTCCAAGTGGTAGCAATATAGTGAAGGTTGTACCTTTTCGCGGTTCGCTTTCCACTTCTATCTTTCCGTAATGAAGTTCCACCAGTTCTTTGGTTAGTGCCAGGCCTATTCCGGTTCCTTCATAAAAGCTATTGTCTTCCTGTTTCGCTTGATAAAAACGGTCAAAAATATAATTTATGTGTTCAGGGGCAATGCCGCAGCCGGTGTCGGAGATGGAGATTTTTACCCCCCTTCCATCCCCCCTTAAGGGGGGAGACTTAGCATCATTTTGCAAAATGGTTTTTGTGGGCTGGATTCCCCCCCTCAAGGGGGGCCCAGGGGGGGTAACAGCAACTTCAATCCTCCCCTCATCCCCAGTAAACTTAAATGCATTCGACAGCAAATTATTCAGTATCTGTTCAAATTTTTCCCGGTCAACGAATGCATTTATTTTTTTACTTCCATTTGTAAAATTTAGTGTGATATTTTTTTGTTTTGCCAGTGATTCGAAGGCCTGCACATAATTACTAACCAGTTTTACAATATCAGTTTCAGAAGTGCGTAGTTGCATTTTGCCTGATTCGAGTTTTGATATTGTGAGCAAATTATTAATCAGGTTTTGCAATTTTCCGGCATATTTTTTCGCAATATCAAGATCTTTTTTATGTTGGGTATCTTCAATTTTTGACAACACCTTTTCCAGTGGTCGCATTATCAATGTGAGCGGAGTTCGGAATTCATGTGAAATGTTGGCAAAAAATCTCGATTTCATTTTGTCCAGTTCTTTCAACTTATCCGATTCTAGTTTCTTAAGTTCCAGTTCATGTAACAACTTTTGCTCCCGAAGAATGATTTTATGTTCAGCACGGATCCTTCTTTGACGAATTAATAAAAAAGCAACAAGAATGATGATCAGGACAAATCCTCCCATTACAATTAAGTAAGTTCTGGATTGCGTTACTCTCATTTTATGCAATTCATTTTCACTGGCCAATAACTCAATTTGGTTTTTATTTTTTTCATCAATCGAAACAGCTTCCAGCATGGTAATCAGGTTCTGGTTTTGTTCCAGGAAAATTTCATCCGCCGCTTTTTTACCAAATATATAGTATTCAAGGGCCTTCTGATGTTCGCCAAGTTTTGACCATGAATCATATATACCTTTGTACATTAATTGCCTGTCATATTTAATATAATATCTGTTATTGTAACCATGTATGGGTTCAGGGTATTCGTTGATCTTAATTTTGGGTAATCTATCCTCAGCAATTTGAATACCTTGTTTGTAGTTTGAAATTGCCTTGTAGAATTCACCCTGGAAGTAACTTATAGCTCCCAGCATTTGAAAAATGGCGGGTTTTTGATCGTAAACACCTACACAGGTATCGGGTACTTTCCTTGCCATTTCCAAGTACAATAAAGCATCTGATGTATGCTCTTCAGTATTGTAACCAAGGTATGTTGAAGCAATATTAAGAAAAAGAGTTATTTTGATATCATCCGATATATCATGTAATTTCAGAGCTTTAAAAAACCATGATAAAGCCGTTGTCAGATCTGATGTATCGGCTGGACGTGTATAAAGAGGAGAATAACCTTCACCGATCTCACTGTATACGTATGCCAATTCATTATGATCAACCGCCGTATCAATATAGGATACAGCCTTAAAACCATAATAAATTATCGAGTCGGGTTCGGGAGGGTATACTACATTATTCGATACAGCCAAGGTAAAATTAATATTGTATTTATCCTCTTTATTACCAATGCTGTAAAAAATATCTATAGCCTTGTTCAAATAAGGTGGTGATTCCTCCGGACCTCGGGTAAAGTAGTTCATAAGCGCCAGTTGCAAGCAACTACTACCATATTCCATTGAAGGTTCCAAATCTTCATAAATTCGGCAGGCTTTCAAGTAGTACGTAATAGTAGGCTGAAGGCTGTCAAGTAAAAAGTAGCCATTCCCGAGGTTGTAATACCCATCTGCCAAACCTTTTTGGTATTCAAGCTTTTCCGACAGAACAATCGCACGGGTTGCCAGGTTAATGCTACTGTCGATATCTTTTCTGCAAATTACATTGGATAGCAGGTTCAAAACTTCAGCAAGCTCAGCGCCTTCTTTTTCATGAATGAGTGCAACCAGGCTGTCTGCATTCAGTTTTTTCACCCTGAATTTAATCTGGGCTTGCGCAAAATTCGCTATGAATAAAAGGAAGATAACGATAAATAATTTTGCCTTCATCTAATAAAATAAATGATCAATGGTAGGTAAAGATAATAAAAATGGAACTAATATCAGTTGAGATCAAAAAGTTCGAACCATTTTTTTACTAATGCCCCGAATGATGCAAACTTTCTTCCAGCAATGGATGTTTTTCGGGAATCAATGATGCCCTGCTGAGTGTTCTCATGAAGATATAACTAAATAATCCTGCAAAACCGATAAAGGTTCCGATCTCAACAAATCCAATTCTAAACTCACCAAGTGTTCCGGGAATAATTTGTTCATATAAATCGGTGTATTGGCCAATGATAAGACAAAGGATAACACCAACAAGAATAAATTTCTTACGTGCAAAATAATTGGGCAATAAGATCAAAAACGGAACAAGCCAGTTCAAGGTCAGGTTAACATAAAAATTAATTTTCCAGGGGCCGGTTAACCTTTTTACATAATAGGTTGTTTCTTCAGGAATGTTGGCGTACCAAATCAACAGGTACTGCGAGAACCAGAAATATGCCCACATAATGGAAAGGATAAAGATATACTTTGTAAAATCCTGCCAGTGTGCATCATTGATAAACTGGAAATATCCGTAATGATGCATGATAAGGATAATGAGTACAATAATGGCCGAACCATGAAAAAAGGCGGCAACAAAGTTCTTAAGGGAAAATATGGTACTGTACCATGTGGGGTCAATGGTCATGATCCAATCGAATGAAGCGAGAGAAAATGTCAGTGCCAATGTAAAAATGTAAACTTTTGAATAAATTTCACTTTTTTTGAAATAAACAATACCACCTTCCATATCCTCCTTGAGTGAGAATCTTCTTAACATCCGTGTCATAAATATCCATACGGCAAAATAAAGGACAAGCCTGACTATAAAAAAAGGCTGATTCAGGTAAGGTGACTTATGGCTTAGGACATGTAATTCATGATCATCAAATCCATGCAGTTCAGGATTGATCCATGAGTAGATGGATTTCATCCCAAAGATCAGAATGATCATAACGATGGCTGCTACCGGAATGTAAGCGCTCATTGATTCCGGGATCCTCTTAAAAGCCGAAGACCAGCCGGATTGAGTGATGTATTGCAAGGCAAGGAAAAACGAAGCGCCTATAGCCAGCGACAGAAAATAAAAGTTATTGAGCAGCAGATTCGTCCAGGCACGCTGCGAATCTGAAGTAAATCCCACCACTATGGCAATGATCCCTATTATCATCAAAGCATAGGTAAAATACCTTAACTTTGGTGTAAATGTGAATTTTTTATCCATCGTATATTTGTTTTTTCTTTTTGCTTTAAACTTAAAATTTAGTACAGATTATTTTAAACCATTCCTGAGATACAAAATGATCTTCCACCTGTCATCACGGCTAATTTGCGAACCATGTGCTCCCATCAATGTTGAAATCGATCCCATTGTGATCACATGAAATATTTCTCCGTCCGGCTTATTTTGAACATAATCTTCCACAAGCGAAGTAGGTTTAGCTGTAAATAATTTGCTGGTGAACAGATGTCCGTCACCTTTTCCTTTTTCTCCATGACAGATGGCACAATAAATACTGAATTGTTCTTTGCCCCTTGAAATATTTTCTTTATCAGCTTCGAAAGGATTTACCAGCTCCCGGCCTGCCCTTTGTTGCTCATCAAATGTTTTTTCATATTGATAAGGGATCATTTCACGGGGGACAGTTCCCTCAACAGGGGTCAACATGGTAATGCTATCTGAAAAATTCGGACTGGAACCATAGGTTTCAAAGGCTTGCGAATAAGCCATATCCATGAAATAGCCATGACCGGTATAATTATTATCCCGTTTACAGGAAATAGCTGTGACAATTATTAATAAAAGTCCTGCCAGCCTTATCAGATTTATATTTTTTATATCGTTCATTTTGATCGATTTTTTATTCAAACCAATTTATTTTTCTGTTACTTCAACAGCGCCACCATTCTTTAAAAGTTCATTTACCGACTTTACATCTGTATCCGATGCCACATCAATTACTATCAAATACTTATCGTCTGAGATTCCCGGATATTCTATGTATGGTTTTGCTCCCGGTCCTTTTTTTTCGCTTATAAAAAATGTAAGCAAAGTCAAGGAAACAACAACAAATATTACCATCACGAAAATGACTATAACAAAGGATAAGGTGTTTTGTGGTTTACCACCAAAAACAAGAGGATAATTGATTACAGAAGTCCAATACAAAAATCCAAATGTGCCAATCAAACCCAAAATACCATATAAAAAAGCAGCAGCCGGTATTCTGGTCTTTAGTTTTAACAGTTCAAATACTTTCTCGATGGGATAAGGGGAAACAACATCCTCTACTTTATATCCTTTTTCCTGAATTAATTGAATGGATGATAAGAGCTTTTCCTCATCATCATAAACTCCCAGTATTTTTTGATTATTCATGATCTTTCGTATTGGTAATAGTGCTTGTTCCTTTTAAGATAGTTTTTAATTCGCTTATGGCCATCATCGGGATATACCTGATAAAATATAATACACCGATGCCAAACAATCCCAGTGTTCCTACATAGGTTCCAACCTCTACAATGGTAGGAGAATATGCTGCCCAGTTGGCAGGTAAATAATCTTTTGATAATGAAGTAACAACAATCACATATCGTTCGAACCACATTCCGATATTTATTATAATTGAAATGATAAATACAAGGGTGATATTTTTTCTCACTTTTTTAAACCAAAAAAACTGAGGTATTATGGCGTTACAGGTTACCATTGTCCAGAAGGCTTTGGTGTGATCCCCGGAAATCCGGTTATGGAAAAATGTATAAATCTCACCTTCCATACCTGAATACCAGGCAATAAATATCTCAGTAGTATATGCAGTACCCATGATCAGGCTGATGAATGTAAGGATTTTGGCAATGGCATCCAGGTGGCCCTTAGTTACATAATCCTGGAATTTAAATGCTTTTCGGATAATGATCATCAAAGTGAGCACCATGGCAAATCCCGAAAAGATAGCCCCGATCACAAAATAGGGAGGAAACACAGTGGTATGCCATCCTGCCATTACAGAGGTTGCAAAGTCCATAGATACGATAGAATGTACAGCAATTACAAGTGGTGCAGCCATTCCACCGAGGATTAAGGCTGCTGTTTCAAAGCGCAACCATGATCTTGCTGTTCCAACCCATCCAAAGCTCATCAATCCATAAATTGCTTTTTTTACTTTTGACTTTGCCCTGTCACGAACAGTAGCCAGATCAGGGATCATTCCTAAATACCAAAATGTAGCTGAAGTCATAAGGTATGTTGAGATAGCGACAACATCCCAGAACAATGGTGAATTAAAGTTTACCCAAAGGGGCCCTCTGGAATTTGGATATGGCATGACCATGAATCCAAACCATATTCTTCCCATGTGTAACAATGGAAAAAGTCCTGCACAGAGTACAGCAACTACTGTCATCGCTTCAGCAGCCCTGTTAATGGATGTCCGCCATTTCTGGCGAAGGATCAACAGGAATATGGAAAAGGCTGTACCGGCATGACCGATTCCGATCCACCAGACAAAATTGATAATTCCCCAACCCCAGCCAATGGAATTATTCACACCCCAGGTACCTATTCCTTGAGAAATGGTTGTATAAATTGCCCATAAACCCATGGCCATGGCAAGGGATGAAATAAACATGGCAACAAACCACCAGGAGGGTGCTTTCCGCTCTTGCGGGGCTAATATCTCCCGTGTAATCTGCCCATAGGTTTTATTACCTTGTATTAATACACCTCTGACTTTTTTGTTATACATATTGTCGTATGTTTATTTTCTTCTAAATAAATTATTACCCATGATGCCCATCCCGATAGCTATCGGGATGTCCGTGGTCAGCTTCCTTATTTCTGACCTTTGTAAGATATCCAACTGATGACAAGGTATGGAGTTCTTCAAGCAAATTGTACATCCGCGGGTTCTCCATCAATTTGGCAATCTTTGTATCTTCATTATTTTTATCGCCAAATACCAGTGCTTTTGTCGGACAGGCTTGAACGCAAGCCGGTTGAACATCGCCATCGTCCAATTTCCTGTTTTCCTTCTTGGCAGTCAGTTTTGCTTCTTGAATCCGCTGAACACAGAAAGAACACTTTTCAACCACTCCCCTTTCGCGGACAACTACATCCGGGTTCAGCACCATCTTACTTAGCTCTTCATTGAAATTATAATCGAACTTATCATTGTTTACGTAACGATACCAGTTAAACCTCCTGACCCTATACGGGCAGTTGTTCATACAATACCTGGTTCCGATACAACGGTTGTAGGCCATCTGGTTTAGTCCTTCCTTGCTATGAGGAGTTGCGGCTACCGGACACACATTCTCACAAGGTGCATTATCGCAATGCTGACACATCACAGGCTGATGAACTACTTCCGGGTTTTCCGGTTGTTCGGCTGCACCAATTTCATCACTGACAGCAGAATAATACCTGTCGATCCTCATCCAGTGCATGATCCTTCTGTTTTTTATTTCTTCCTTGCCAATAACAGCTACATTGTTTTCAGCCTGACAGGCAATAACACAAGCGCTGCATCCAATACATTTATTTAAATCCACTCCTAATGCCCAGTGAAAACCCTCATACTCGGGCTTTTTATAAAGTGAAACTGCTTTTTCCTCATTGATTTTGTGCAGTTCATTTCCTGCATCAGGTTGCTGTTTCCAATTATTCAGTGAGGTTTCTCTGACAATTGGCCTTCCTTCCATAGTGTGATACGTTTGCGAGGATGCCAATGGATAAGTCTTACCTGTTTTCTCTATAGTGATGGAAGATGCGTTGAATTGTTTGGTATCATTCTTCATCTGAGCGAATGGATAAGCATTCTTTCCAAGACCTGAAGCTACTTTTCCAGCACCTGATCTTCCATACCCTAAAGCAATGGAAGCTGTTCCGATAGGCTGTCCGGGTTGTATTAATACCGGAAGTTCAACTTCTCCATTGATGCTTACAACATCTTCCTGCTCAAATCCATTTTCCTTTGCCCATGTGGGTGAAACTGCCAGGTAATTATCCCATACCGCTTTGGAAATAGGATCGGGCATTTCCTGCAGCCAGGGATTATTGGCTTGTTTTCCGGTTCCGATACCTATCTTTTCATAAAGCACCAGTTCCAGCCCGTCTTTTTTATCTGCAATGAGTTTATTGGCATTCGAACCTAAAAACTCAAAATCATATAATGGAAAAGCAACTGTTTCAACCTCTTTCTCAAATACTCCATTTTGTAATGTATAATTCCAGAAATCTGTAAATATTAAATACTCATCTTGCTCGCCAAATAAATTGTCTTCCCAGTATTTTTTAAGGTAAGTATGATAATCCATTTCAATACCTGCCCATTTCAGAAGGCTTTCCTGGGCATGTCTGGTATCAAAAATATTTCTGATCGTTGGTTGTGACAAGCTGTACATTCCGGTATAAGGTTCCGCATCATTCCATGATTCGAGATAGTGATGATCAGGACAGGCATAGTTAGCAAGTTTTGTGGTTTCATCATTAACTTCACCAATAGAAACTGTCAAACCTACTTTTGCAAGTCCGTTTTTAAATTTCTCAGCATCGAAATAGTCGTAAACCGGATTCACATTATAAAGTAATAGTACGTTAACAGTTCCGTTATTCATTTCTTCAACCAATTCCTCAAATTTGACGTCACATCCTTTTTTGGTCATTAATGTCTTTTCAAAATTGAAAGTACCACCCAGGTTAGCAAGCAGGAAATTAATAGCATTGACCAGGGCTTGTATATAAACATCATTGGTCCCTGAAACAACAAGCCCTTTGCCTTGATGACGCATCAAATCCTCAGCAACCTTGTTAATATCAACAGGAGATGGATTAGCAGTGAATGTCGGCATATCGGACATAGCAGCAATCTTATTGTACAAATTCAGCAATACTGTTAACTCATCTGAAGGTTTGATGGCATGGCGCTCATCAGCATTACTGCCGGTAAGTGACATATAAGATTCGAACTGGTAATGTTTTGAAAGGGTTTTCTTTTCGTCATTGAGTTCCCTTGTTTTGGCATATTGTTTTGAGAATTCAACCGGCGACAACCATGTACCGAGAAAATCACAATTAAATCCTACTATCACTTCTGCTTTATCAAACCTGTATGAAGGAATGGCAGGACGGTCAAAGGTTTCTTTATTGACAATTTTCATAGCTGAATATGAAACCGCATCATAATATACTACCCCGGCAGTTGGATATTTTTTCCTGAAATCTTCAAATATTTTAAGTGTGGATGGACTGATAACAGAACCTGCAAGGATCACAATTTTACCTTCTTTTTGTGCAATATCATTCAGTTTTGCAACTATTTCAGAATCCACCGTTTCCCAATTTGTCTTGTTACCATCTTTCAAAGGATGCTGAAGCCTGGCAGAGTCATATAAACTCAAAACACTTGCCTGCACCCTCGCACTGGTTCCGCCACATGTGATATGCGAAAGTTTATTTCCTTCAATCTTTATTGGGCGGCCATCCCTTACTTTAACAACTACAGGACAATAGTCATGCCCATCGAAAAATGTTGAAGCATAATGATTGGCCATTCCGGGAGTTATTTCCTCAGGCTGACTGAGATAAGGAATAGCTTTACGTACAGGCTGTTCACAACTGCTGGCCAGGGCTACCGTTCCAACAGAAAAACCGAGGAATTTCAAAAAATCCCTTCGGGTAGATTTTACTTTATTGGATACCTCTTCAATAGATAATCCTGCAATTGAAAACTCAGGTTCTTGTTCTTTAACCAATTCAGAACCTTCCTGTATATCTTTAAGTTCTTCTAAACTTTTCCAATATTTTTTCATTAAAGTTTATTAATTTATTATCACACATTGCATGTATTAAGAATCAATATTTATCATTGAAATTAATTCTTACAAAATGTCATTTTCTTTGAATCTGTTAACACACCATTCAATTCCAAATTATAAATATACAAACCTTCAGATAGGCCAGGATTCTCAAAAATATAATTATATGATCCTTTATTTTTATATCCTAAATCTGATGAAATTAAAAGTTGTCCAATATAATTGTAAATCTTTATTTTAACTAAACCTGGTTCAAGTAGTTTATAATATATATTTGTTGATGCTGTAAATGGATTGGGAAAATTCTGCAACAATTCACCATTCTTCAATTTTCTCAGCTTGCTTAAAAGAGATTCATTTGGCATACTGAGCAATAACTTGTTGTAGTAATTTATATTTTTATAATGAAAATCATCAGTATATGTTTTCATATTAATAGTTTGATTTCCTCCTGATTTTAAACCAACATTATTTTCTATCAAATAATTAACATATTCGATATTAATAAGAGTTATCAATGAATCGTGATAGCTTATTGAATCATTTAGTTGATCGTAATAATTGTTTAGTGCATCAGTATATTCACCTTCCAAGATAAGGCATTTATTAGCTAAAGAGTTTCCTAATTTTTCAAGATTCTCATTATTCAAAATAGTTGTGTCATATAACAAGTATGAATATAAACTTTGATAGTTCTGCGAGAGAGAATTTTCAATTACAATTAAATCTTTTAATCCGGTTTCAGAAAAATGAGAAGAAGGATAGGTATCTATTAAATGAAATAAAGTTGTTTGTGCATCTTGATAATTACCCTGTTCAGCCTGTAATTGAGCAGACTCATAAAGGATTTCAGGCTCGTCTGGAATTGCTGATGAAGGAATTAATGGCCAGGTTGGAAGCCATTTGAAGCATTGAATAGGAGAAAAATGAAGTTCTGGATGATCTGGATCAAATAATTCACCCCAGTAATTTAATGTGATATCATGAGCCTTTTTACATTTTTCTACTTGTATGACAACATCCGGGAATTCATCAACATCAACCCCAATATAATTCCATTTAAAATAATAAGGAAAACTAAATTCGTCAACTGAAAAAATTTCATATTTTGGATGACCCCATATTTCTTGAGTTTCACTAGTATATACTGCATTTATATTTCCTTGAAGCAATACTTTTGAATCACATAAGGTTACAATTCCTAAATCATTTCGTATAATTTTATTATTTCTAATATCGCAATTACTTGAATGAACTTTAATACCAATTGCAGTTTCATGTAAATTATTATTCAACATTATAGTATCATTTTCTATAATTCGTGGTACTTCATTTGTACCTAGTACAGCGTTCTTAATATAATATTGCAAATAGAAATATTTTTGTATCTTTGGCAAAAAAACATGAGGTTAAGCCAAAGAGCAAAGATAAGTATTTCTGCAAAAGATAAATCAGAATTAACGCG